>NZ_JAEFCE010000034.1:0-54544 GCF_016406055.1 Vibrio sp. IB15 | reverse complement strand
TTCTTCTTGAAGATAAAAGCGGCTTTCCCCGGAAAGCCGCGATGAACCTTTTTTTCTATCTATGTTTTTCATCTTTATTGGTGTGCTTCGTCTTCGACCAAATGTATGTTTAATTCCGATGGCAGCTGAGTGTTGTTCGTGTAGATGCGGTCAAAATCATTCAGTGACGCTACCTTTAGAGCGGCAAAGTGTCCCCATTTACTGGCATCCGCGACAAGCCAGCTTTCGCGGCTGTTCTTTATGATCGACTTGGATAGGTCAGCTTCAACTTGTTCATGCTCCATGGCGAAGTGACTGTCTGTTACTGAACCACAACCACAGATGCCGATGTCTGCTTCAAAGTCGGAAAAGAAGTGGACCACGCTACTTCCCACCATGTCTTGGTGCTCTCGTCTGAACAAACCACCCGCCAAATACACTTCAATCTGCTCATTTGCCTCAAGGATGCGAGCCACCTGAAGGTTATTAGTGATCACTCGTAACGCTGGCTTTGCTAACAAATACTGCGCAATTCGAGTGACGGTGGTACCAATGCCCATCATGACGGTTGAACCTTCTGGTATCGCATCGGCAACTGCGATAGCAATACTGTCTTTTGTTTCTGACTCAACGTCAGCGCGGAATCGATAACTCGTGTTCGTGAGCGTAGTAGGTAGGCTGACACCTCCGTGCACTCTACGCGCTAGACCTTGCTCACACAGGTGGTTTACGTCACGGCGAATGGTTTGAGTAGTGACAGAAAACAACTCGGCTAAGTGGTCAATCTGAATATCTTGGTTTGCTTTAAGCGTTGCGAGTATTTCTTTCTGGCGATGGTTCAGTTCCATAGAAGCCCACTAAAATTGGTTTGGTACGTCAGTGATGATGTTATCGACGCCTAGGTTGAAATATTTAGCCGCCAATTGTGGATCGTTCAGAGTCCATATTTTAAGAACTGCGCCTGAAGCTTTGATCGCTTTTGCTATTTTCTCATCAAGAATGCGGTGATCGATATGAATGCTGTAAAGATCAAGTGACTGAAGGGATTCCAGGCTGAAATCGTTCCACACTTCGCAGATAAAACCACGTTTAACCTCAGGCATCATTTGCTGGCAAAGACTTAGCGCCTCTTTTTTGAAGCTTGAGATGAGCAGTTTTTCAATAGGGAACTGCTTTTGCTCAATCAGTGCGATTACTGTTTCAACGAGTGGCTGAATAGCCTTATCGTCATAAATTTTGATCTCAAGGTTCAGAGTTACATCAAGTTCTAGGCATTTATCGAACGCTTCGCTCAAAGTAGGAATCGTAGTCCCCGCGAACTCGCTACCAAACCAACTACCAGCATCTAACGTCTTGAGTGTGGTTAAGTCTAAATCGGCGATATTACCCGTTCCGTTAGTACAACGATTGACTGCCTTGTCATGAAAAACCATAGGGATGCCATCAGCGCTCAACTGGGTATCAATTTCAATCCATTTAGCACCAGCTTTCGCTGCGTGTTCAATACTCACTAACGTATTTTCAGGTGCTAAAGAAGCGGCACCGCGGTGGCCTGTGATCATAATTCAATCTCGATGTTCATTTGAAAATTCAGGAAACAGTAGCTCTACTTTATTACAGATTTATTAACTCTCCACCATATTGCGCTGTTTTAAATGAGAACTAGTTAAAAAGAGTTGGATAGAGTTTGTACAATAGTGAGACCTTATACTCACTATGTTCAAATCATCAAGATAAATGTTCATATGAATGTAATAATTCACTCACATACTCTACGAAAACTTAATAACACCCTCTATATTTAGAAAACGATAGCCACATAAAGGTGATTAAAAATGAAAAAGCTATTAGGTACAGTAATTATGGCGGCAACGCTGCTTGTTGGTTGTGGTGAAGCTGACAAGGCTGGTTCTGAAGCTAAAGACGAGCCGATCAATATCAACATGAGCCTTGTGTTCACTCAAAATGAGCTGCTTACACAAGAGTTAATCAAAGCGACCGACAAAATTCGAGAAAGAACCGATGGCTCGGTAAACATTAAAGTCTTCCCTGGTGGTCAATTGCCTGTTTACAAAGATAACTTGGAACAAGTGGTTAACGGTGCCAACTGGATTGCCGTAGAGGATTTGACTTATCTAGGTGATTACGTGCCTGACTTTGCTGCACTGGCAGGTCCAATGCTGTACAACACCTATGATGAATATTTAGCGATGATGGACACTGATTTCGTCGCTGGCCTTAAGGCTAAAGCGGAAGATAAGGGCATCAAAGTATTGAACGCAGACTACATGTTTGGCTTCCGCCACATGATCACCAATAAAGAGATCGTTAACTCTGATGACATGAAAGGCATGCGTATTCGTGTTCCACAAAGTCAGCTGTTCATCAGTACACTTTCAGCAATGGGCGCAGCTCCAGCTTCTCTTCCATTCCCTGAGACCTACGCAGGCGTTCAGCAAGGCGTTGTCGACGGTCTTGAAGGTTCTATCCTGACAATGTACTCAACCAAGATCTACGAAGTGGCTAAGAACATGTCTTTGACTAAGCACTTCCTTGGCACTGTGGGTATCTACATTTCGCCTATGCTTTGGGACAAATTTACGCCAGAGCAACAACAGATCATCAACGAAGAGCTAGAGGCTGGTGCTGAATCTAACACTGCTGAGCTAGTTAAACTGGATGTTGAATACACTCAGAAACTTGAAGAGCTAGGCGTTACCTTTAATGAAGTGAATTCTGAAGAGTTCAACCAGTTAACGGCAGATGTGTACAACCAGTTCCCAAGCTGGAGTGAAGGCATACACGTGACGATCATGAAAGAGCTAGAAACGATCCGAGCTGCACAGTAGTTCTGCATAAATTAATTAGTTAATGATTACGGCCTAAATATTCTTAGGCCGTTTTATTCCTGAAATACCCACGTTGTACTAGGTATTTCATCGGAGAAGTCTTTTGTTTTTATTGAAAAATATTGAAGAAATCCTCGCTTCTATCGCTATTTCGATCACCGTATTGGTTGTTATCGTTAACGTCGTCTTGCGTTATGGATTTGGTTTTGTTGTCCCATGGAGTGAAGAGCTGTCGGTGATTTGCTTCATTTGGGCTGTCTACTTAGGGATTAGCTCCTGTTACAAACACAAGCTTCACATGGGTGTGGATGTGGTGGTTGCCATGTTGCCAGAAAAAGCAAAAATCCCATTTAGATTGTGTGTTTCCGTTTTCCTACTGGCTCTGAACATTTTAATGGCAGTTCTGAGTTATCAATATCTCATGCTATCTAACAAAGTAACACCGGTCATGGGCGTATCTTATTTTGTTATCAATGGCGTGTTGTTGCTTTGTTTCTCATTGATGGCGATTCACACCGTTCGATTTATCGCGAACGATGTCGCTTCTCTAAAGCGCTCTTCTAAGTAGGTACGATTCATGGAAAGCTATCTTCCAATCCTTATTCTGTTTGTTCTGTTTCTTTTGAACATCCCCATCGCGTTTTCTCTGATTGCATCGGCGATGGTTTACTTTCTTTTTATCAATGACTCTATTCCGGTGAGCTTGGTAATGCAGCGCTTTATTAGTTCTGCTGAGTCTTTTCCGTTGTTGGCCATCCCGTTCTTTATCATGGTGGGTTCGGTGATGAACTATGCGGGGATCAGTAAGCGCTTACTCGCCTTTGCCGATTCTATGATTGGCCATAAAACCGGTGGTCTGGCTCAAGTGAATGTAGCGCTGAGTACTCTGATGGGCGGTATCTCTGGCTCTGCCAATGCGGATGCGGCGATGCAGTCGAAGATTCTTGCTCCCGAGATGACTAAGCGTGGCTATGACTTGCCATTCACGGCAGCTGTAACAGCTGCGTCATCAAGTATCAGCCCTGTGATTCCACCGGGTATTAACCTAATCATCTTTGCTTTATTAGCGAACGTGTCAGTCCATCAAATGTTTATAGCGGGTTACGTGCCGGCATTTTTGATGGCGCTGTCGCTGATGGTGACAATCGCGTTTATTGCTCGTAAGCGCCGTTACAAACCGTCTCGCTCTGAGCCAGCTTCTGCCAAAGAGCGTTTTCACTACTTCTTGAAAGCGATACCGGCACTGTTGATCCCATTTGGCATTATTTTAGGCATGCGTTTTGGCTTGTTCACGCCTACTGAAGCGGGTGCGATTGCTGTATTACTCTGCGCGATTATTGGCATCTTTGTCTATCGTCAACTGGGTTTGCGCCATATCCCGCTGATCATGCGTGAAACAGTGCAAGGCACCAGTAGTGTCATGTTCATCATTATCGGTGCGATGGTCTTTGGTTACTACATGACGCTAGAGCAGATCCCACACAATGTTGCGTCTGCTTTGATTGAGCTGACAGACAACAAGCTCGTCTTGCTGTTGTTGATTAACGTGCTGCTGTTAGTGGTGGGTATGTTTATCGAAGGTGGTGCCGCGATGATCATACTCACGTCATTACTATTGCCAGCTGTGCTTAACCTAGGCGTTAATCCGGTTCACTTCGGTATTATCGTGATTGTGAATATCATGATTGGTGGTGTGACTCCGCCATTTGGCTCGATGATGTTTACGGTTTGCTCGATTTTAAAAGTTCGTATGGTCGACTTCGTAAGAGAAGTGGCTCCGTTGTTGCTAGCACTACTCACGGTTCTGATGCTGCTGACTTTCTCTGAAAGCTTAGTGATGTTTTTACCGAATTTGCTTTAACACTGTTTAGTGATTAATTATTTAGAGGTGTAGAAATGAATTCGGTATCGAATGAATTGAACCAAAATTGGAAAAAGATAGATTGGGTGTTAACTGATGTGGACGACACCTTAACCTGGCAAGGTCAATTGCCTCCTGAAACCTTGATTGCGTTAAGCAAGCTGCGTGATTCAGGGAAAAAAGTAGTTGCGGTAACGGGCGCATGTGCAGGGTGGTGTGATCATATTGCTCAGCTGTGGCCTGTTGATGCGGTTCTCGGCGAGAATGGCGCTTTCATTATGGAAAAGAAAAACGGTTATCTGACATTGCGCTCAGATATTCCCTTGCCAGAAGTCAGTGCTAATCAGAGCAAACTGAAAGAACAAGTCTTAGCTATTTTGAGCGATTACCCAGAGCTGAGTTTAACGCTCGATCAGTCGTATCGCTTGTGTGAGGTCGCGATAGACATTGGACAAAACCGTCCTAAAGTTGATGATGCGATTATTGAAGAGATAGTCTCAAAGATTCACGCGTTAGGTGCACATGCTACAGCAAGCTCTATTCACATTAATGCTTGGTATGGTGAGCACTCTAAGAAAGCAACATCGACCGCCTTTCTTAAAGAGAAGGGACTATCTGACCAAGAAATAGTTGAGCGTAGTTGCTATGTCGGTGACTCGATGAACGATCAATACATGTTTGAAATTTTGCCGAACAGTGTCGGTGTGGCGAATATTCAGCATTACTGGGAACGACTAGAACATCACCCATCAGTGGTGATGAGCAAGCCTGGCGGGTATGGTTTCTCTGAATTTGTCGACAAGCTGCTTGCCTTAAAATAGCGACAGTTTAGCGGCTTCAAACAGCCGATAGTGAACATCAAACACAGCTCATTTCTTCGTTGAATTGAGCTGTGTTTTTGTTTTATTTGGCGCGAATACATACTTCTTCTATATCGTGCCTATCGCTCTTCAAGGACTTGTGTTGGTGACTCAGCCCACAACTTGCAAACTTGTTGTGTCGGTATCTCAATTCCTAGATAGGCAAATGAGAAAATTGTGAGACGCTTGCCGTGTGTCTGTCGAATCACAAGGAAGTTGCATGCATTATTTTAATCTCCGTGCGCTTGAGTATCTGAATGCGTTATCAAAATATGGGTCGCTGCGTAAAGCGTCTAAGATGATGAACGTTGACCCTGCGGCAATGAGTCGAATGCTGACGCAGCTTGAAGCACAAGCAGAAATGAAGGTGTGGGAGCGCAACAACCGCCAATCTCTGCTGACTGAGGCGGGCAACGAGTTATTGAACTATTACCGCTCCATCGTTCGCAGTGAAACGGCGGTGCTGGCTCGCCTAACCAAGCTGAAAAACCTCAAGGGCGGTAACGTTAGCATCGCGATAGGGGAAGGGTTTATCACAAACTTGGTCTCTAAACCCATGCAGACCTTCATGGCTCGATACCCTGATATCAATTTATCGATTGAAATTGCGGGTGCGTTGGATGCCGTGAAAATGTTGGAGGATCAACAGATCGATTTCGCGATTACCTATGCGTCTGCTCCTCACCCTAAACTGCATTCACACGTCGAGCGTAGTCATCCTCTAGAGCTAATCGCTCCAAAAGGGCACATACTGACGACGCAACAAGCACCAGTGACACTGCAAGATGTTAGAGAGGCTTCTATTGCTTTGATCGACAACTCGACAGGTATGGGGAGGCTCGTAAAGCAGGCCGAACAAAACTCTCATCTCACTTTGCAACCTAAGCTTCAAACTAACTCTGTTACCGCGCTAACTAACTTCGTTTCGGCAGGCCTAGGCGTGACCTTTATGCCTAAGCTCACTGTGCTTGATGAGATCAAATCGGGACAAATTGAAGTGGTTGCAACTGAGCTAGACACCTTTTCTAAAGCGACGGTGAAAGTTCAATCTCTTAAAGGCCGAGCACTGTCATTGCAAGCCGAAACCTTTTTAGACTTTCTCATCGAGAACGCCACATTCTTAAGTCATGATGCTCACAATATCTAGGTCGAGGTACGCTGGTGCACATTTAGGTTAAGCAATTCGATAACTGGTAGGTATTAAAAAGCCAGTGATTGATTCACTGGCTTGCCTCTTACTCGTCCTATTTTGGTAATGATAGAGCCTGATTAACGACTACTTATTTGGATATTCAATCCAACTAGATCCATCTAATGTGACGTAATATTTGCCATCGACTTCAATTACTGTTGAGCCAGAATTTTGGGCTACGAGGGGTGTTTCTGGTAAGTTTTGAGTTAGTTTCTTTGGACTGAACTGTGTATCACTATAGATATCTTCCTCTAGAATATTGGATACTAATTGCGAGAGTGCTAGGTAGCTTGAAGGAGCGGTGACATGTATTGTCTCTCCGTCACGTTTGATATTTTCCCCGAAAATCTTAATGCCTACTGGAGTATGCACGATACCAGGGGCTGGTATTTCTCTCATACCTTGTATTTGCATTCTATCGCCCCGCATACCTGCTCCGTGTTCAGGTACTAAAGCAACAACAATATTACGTTTTGATGCTTCAAGCTGTTTGAAAAAATCATAAAGATCGTCAAGCAGGTTTTTCAAACGCTTTTTATAACTGATCATTGACGTACTGGACTTAGAATTTATGATTCGATTGCCATCATGTAGTGAGATCGAGTTATACAATGCTACGACTTTTTCATCACTGCTGTTTAGCCTTTGTTGTAGCCAGTTATCTAGGACTTGTTTGTCTCGGAATATTGAAGAGCCGTCAAATGACTTTTGGTAAGGCTTAAAGCCATCCTGAGGCATGAGTTCTGCTGCTATGTCACCATCCTTTTTAATTAGTTCAAGGAAGCTGTCAAAGACACCGTTATGGTTCATTAATAGGTTTTCTTCGAAGCCTAAGTTTTTGAGATTATCAAACAGGTAACATTGGTTTGAAGGTGCTGATGCGAACAGCTGGCTGTGTTCTTGTTGACCACAACTCGCTCTTAATAGACGAATAACAGCAGGGCCACTATATGATGTGCCGGCACTAAAGTTGTCGAACATGATGTCGAATTCTTTAAACAGCGGGTGATCTGCTAACCCTGCAATCTCGATGTCGTCCCACGCGACTGAACAAATACTTAAAAATAGTAGGTCAAAGGGGGCTGATGATTGGCTGCTTTGACTAAAATCGACAGAACGAGATGCTTCTTTCTCGAAAAAATTTGTAGTCATTTTATTCAGGGATTGGTCATTTATTTCAGTTATTTGTGGTTGCGACGGCGTTGGCAGGGTAGACTCGTTTTTTTGTGTTAAGTCATTGCTAACAACCTGAACTGAAGGTTCAGGACTGTCTGGTAGGCTGACATAAAGCATCGCGATAACGACGAAGACCGAGATACGTAGAAATCTACTTAGGATGTAGTAACCTGCACATAGCGTAAATAAGCCTAGCAGTGCTTCAACTGAAACAAACCGCCCTATAAGCTCAATAAGATATCCAATCTCAAACTGTGCGAGTTGTCCTACTTGCGCCCAAAGCCTATCTAGCGGCGGAAGGTAAGAATCATAATGCAGTAACCAAGCAGCTATCACAACCGCGATAAGATGGCGAGCTACATTGATTGGCTTCAGTGTCACGGGAAGTAATATAAATAGTAATAAAGCGAAGTTTTCAATTGGGTGGAAGTCAATCGTCCCTTGAACGAAAAGAGCCACTTTTGCGATAAAATAGATGTTCCACCAACCCAAACTTAGGTTTGAAAGAATGGAATCCTTAAGATGTGGTTTCATTATTTTAGCTTCTTATTTTTAGTGATAGTGGCATCTTGTTCGAAATACCGTGAACGTGTGAAGTGACGTTGATAAACACGTATACTAAATTCCACAGCATCACGAAGAAAGTAACCGAGTAGCCCCCCAATTAAGGCGCTGATAGTTGCCGTGAGTAGAAAGTCATTAATGTTCATATGGTTCCCTTTGAGGCGATAACTTTTTTTATTGCAAATAGGGGGGGGACGTCTGTTACGGGGTGAGTAGCCTCTGAAAAAATCTTTTCTTCTGTCGTTAATTGTGACACTTCAGATGAGATTGTGGCCTGATCTTTTATGATGTATTGCAATTCGGCTTCGATATCATGTTGAGTGTCATAAGTTTGAACCGTATAAAACAGATCGCGAATAGGAAACTCGAAAACGTTACTCAGTGCAACGTTGATGTCGTTGTGGCGGATCGCACTAAAAAGGATATAAAGAGCATTATTACATGCAGTGACGACATCGCCATCTCTACGGATATGGCAGAGACGTAGGCAATCTTCAGCCGTCATTCCAGGTAACAAACTAAGCTTGATTAACGCAAACCTAACATTGGAGCGTGATGACATAGCAATCAACTCACCACAATAGTCTTTAAACTCAGTGTTTAGCATATAACCTTTATTTCCGAACTTTAGGTCATACTTGAGGAGAGACTCGATATTCTTCGGTAATGGGCGAGTGGATAACTGGCCTTGTATTGCCTCGACTTGTGTCATAAAGCGCATGTGAGGAAGTTGAACAGGACAGATCAAATTAACTCCTGCGCGAAGTAGAAACTTTTCGTCTGTGTATCTTAGGCACTGCTCAGTCTCGCGAATAACTATTTTTAGTTGGTTCCCCGCTTTAGCACGTAACCTAAAGCAGTCAATAGCTAACTGCCTAACTTCTTTCTGATTGGTGCAACTAAAGATAACGGTTGAAGCTCTTGGACTATCGAGCATCTTTAGTAGCGTTTGGTTGTCATTCGCTACATGTACGCTTTTGGGAACCTTAACGCCCTCACTCAAGACTTCTTTGCTCACATAGATTCGATCGTTGTCCGCTTTATCTTCGATTATGTCTAGCGAGCTTAGGTTCTGGTTTAAGGTAGCCTCTAATTGACCGTTACTTGAACTCGTAAGAATATATTCACTATCAGACTTAACACCATGTTTATTGCACCAAAAATCAACAAGGTAGTTATAACTAGACTCATCGATTGGAGTCATAGTTGCAAGCCCTGCGATGTAGCGGTTATTAGTGAGCAATTTTGGTTTTAATATTGACGTTGCAAGGTTGCCGTAAATACATAAATTGATGGATAAGTGCTTTTTATGAGCAATACTTTGTATATTGTATAGAAATTTATCAATTTCATTGTCATCACAGTGAGCGAGCAAGCTGTCATGAATAAATAAAATATAAGTAGAATGGCTTTTTATATTGATATTGTGAATATCAAGTGACAGTGAAATTGGATTGATTGTTTTTTTCGACTGATGGCTATTAACAAAATACATTTTTTCTAATGACGTTTTTGCTAAGTGATTGATTTTTGATATTACTTCTTCAGTGAGCCCTGTCAAAAAAGTTTCTTTGTCAGTAAATATTGTAAGTGAAGTGTTATCTTTGTTTTTTAATAAGTTGAATAAGGAATCGATTGCTAGTCTTTTGTGTGTGAATAAATTGACGTATACAGATTCATATTCTCTTTCACTGGTCGTTGCCGGTAGCCCATGAATCGAGTGCATAAAATTCCTTAGTTTCATGTGGTTAAGTTTTTTGATAGCTAGCATATAACACAGAGCATTATGCGTTGAAGCTTTAGAGCTGAGTTGTGACAATAAAATGACGCGGATATCTTAATCAAGTTTGATCGAAAATTAAAATAGATATATTATAATTTTTCAGATGACTATGTGTTACATGATGAATCATAGTCAGTTTAAATAAATGTGTCCATGTCATTGATTTTAAATATAGATGTTTCGTAAGTAGTTACAACTTGTCTTTATGTTGCTAATTCCTTATTACCTAAGAAGACACCATTTATTGAACGAAAGTAGTGTGAGTCAAGATTTCATTGCTCATATGTACATCCTATTCATGTTCTGCGCATAGGTTCGTGCGTTAAATAGTTATCAGCGTAATGTATACAGGTTAAAGGAATTGACAGGAACGTCTTTGCCTCTGTGTTTTTGTGCTTTTATTTTGGAAAAATCTAGTGGCTGAACCAGAAAAAGACATTAATTCGATCTACGCTTCATATAATCTAACTCAACATCAGTACATTGAAATGACAGAGAATGAGTCTTATACACAAGCTAAAAGTAAGTGGTTAATATTTCAATCAAAGCAAGTACGTACTACTGATAAGTTAGTCGGTAAGAAACAGGCAGGTATAGAAACGGAAGCGATATGAAGCGCCTTCTTTTTGCTAGCTTACGTGGTGGTTGTGGATCTACGACCATCACAGCAAACCTTTCGCAGGCTTTAGTGAAAATCAATAAGCAGGTATTAGCGATAGACGCTTCACCTGAGAACCTTTTAGGGCTCCATTTAGGTCTTCCATATGAAGAGAATGACGGGTGGGCAGTAAGAACGCTGAATCGACTAAACTTGTTTGACGCGGGCTATCAGAGCCCACAAGGTGCTATGTTTCTTCCCTTCGGGAAGTTATCTTTCGATCAGCACTTTGAATTTGAAAAAAACAAAGAGCAACACCTTAACTCGTTAGTAGAAACGACTTTAAATGCCCGCGCAGATAAGGGCGAACAGTGGCAATTATTTCATGCAGCGCTATCAGATCTAAATAATCTAGCGGTCCACGGCACTATTGATGCAATAGATATGGTATTTATTGCCGTTACGGCCGATGCCGTTAGCTACAGCGCGCTTCAGTCATGGATTCAAAGCTGTCCTTTCTTCGATGAGTTATTAGAGAGAAATAAACTACGACTTGTCATCAACCATTATCAACCAGAAACCGAAGTTGGTCGTGACTTCATGCTTGTATTGAAGAAAGAATTTGGTTCGATACTAGTGCCAGTATTACTCCATCGTGATACCGCTCTGTTAGATTGTGTTGCTAACCTTACTACGGTTCAGCATTTTTCTCCGTTTAGTCAAGCTGCTAAGGACTTTCAATCCTTGGCTTTTTGGTGTGTTTCAACGTTTTCATCTCATTATTCTCAAGGCTAACTAATGCGTAGCCTGAATTTGATTTTCCAACCTTGGATAGCTGAGCAATTTAAGTTTCAAACGAGAACTTACGAGAAGTACAAGAACTGCAATAGTACAAGAGTTGGCAGGATGCTTTTGTCGATATGGTTTTCTTTCTGTTTTGTTCTTTTGAAACCTAAAATAGCAGGGGTTGCCACATGGAAGCTGCCTCTGTATTTGTACCCACATATAAACTTTGCTGCTCCAAGGCTGTTTGATTCTGTTCGATTTATGGTTCAAACGCTGTGGCTAGCTTTTTTTAAGCAAACCCCCTGTAAATTCTTGTCTAAGAAAGTGGTTAAAATCGTCAATGACACATTTAACTTACTGAAAAATTTATTTTATATACCGTTCTCTCAAATATCTAAATTGGTCGCCTGGCTCGAGATGGCTGCGGATCAAACCAACGGATCCGAAATACGTGAACGGATGAAAGAAAGCAAATTGGTTATGTTGTTCAACTACATACTACTTTTCTTGGTCGTTTTTATTGCGTTGCTTTGTTTTACTGTCCCTTTTGGCTATCAGGCTCAAACTGTATTTATATTGTTGCTTTGGGGGTTGGCAATGATGGTGCGTCGTATGCCGGGGCGCTTCCCCACTATGTTGCTGATTATTCTTTCAGTGACGGCTTCGTGTCGTTATCTGTGGTGGCGTTACTCATCGACTTTAAATTGGGATGATCCGATTGCTCTTTTTTTGGGGAGTATTTTACTTCTGGCAGAAACTTACTCTTGGATTGTGCTTTTACTCGGCTATTTTCAGAATATATGGCCTTTGAGTCGCAAACCAATCTCTATGCACAAAGATGAATCGAGTTGGCCAACAATCGATCTGATGATTCCCACTTACAATGAAGATTTGGATGTTGTTAAAGCGACAGTATATGCGTCGCTTGGTGTTGACTGGCCAAAAGATAAATTGAACATTCATATTCTTGACGATGGTAAACGTGACAGTTTCCGAGACTTTGCGAAAAGTGTCGGAGTTAATTATATCCGTCGCCCGACTAATGAGCATGCCAAAGCGGGCAACATCAATTACGCGTTGAAGCAAACCCATGGTGAATATGTCGCTATTTTCGATTGTGACCATATTCCGACGAGAGCTTTTTTTCAGCTGACCATGGGAATGTTTCTTAAAGACCCAAAGCTTGCGTTGATACAAACGCCGCACCATTTCTTTTCTCCAGACCCGTTTGAGCGCAACTTATCGAATTTTCGAAATGTGCCTAATGAAGGGAGTTTGTTTTATGGCTTGATTCAAGACGGTAATGATCTTTGGGACGCGACTTTTTTCTGTGGTTCTTGTGCTGTACTAAGGCGTGAGCCGTTAGAAGAAGTTGGTGGTATTGCTGTCGAAACGGTGACAGAAGATGCGCATACCTCTCTCAGGATGCACCGCCTTGGTTATCGTTCGGCGTATTTAAAGCAGCCAATTTCAGCAGGCTTAGCGACCGAAACGTTATCGGCACACGTTGGACAACGTATTCGATGGGCTAGAGGTATGGCTCAGATATTCCGGGTAGATAATCCTCTGATAGGGAAAGGGCTTAAGTTGTCACAGCGGCTTTGTTATCTAAACGCGATGATGCACTTTTTATCCGGTATCCCAAGGATTGTGTTTTTAGTAGCTCCACTCGCGTTTTTAATTTTACATTCGTATGTTATTTACGCTCCGGCACTTGCCATTATTCTCTATGTGTTACCGCATATGATACATGCAAGTATGACTAACTCCCGAATGCAGGGTGACCATCGTTACTCATTTTGGGGGGAGGTCTACGAAACAGTGTTAGCTTGGTACATCGCAAGGCCAACGACTGTAGCACTTTTTGCTCCACACAAAGGCACTTTTAATGTTACAGCCAAAGGTGGATTAGTTGAGAAGTCTCATTACGACTGGGTGATCTCAAGGCCGTATTTAGTTCTCGTTGCTCTAAATATTTTAGGGGCTGGTGTTGGTTTCTATCGCTTGGGCTGGGGACCAAATGATGAGATTGGTACTGTTATCGTTAACTTGATCTGGACCCTGTACAATTTGTTGATACTGGGTGCAGCGGTTGCTGTAGCGGTTGAGGCGAAGCAAGTACGTAAGGATCACCGAGTCGAAGTATCTATGCCAATTTGGGTTAAGCTTCGTACAGGGCATTTAATTCAGGCAGAAATGAAGGATTTTTCTTTAGGTGGGATTCGAGTCGTGATCAACGATGCTGATGAAAAAACTTGTGAGCGGTTACTTGGTCAATGTTTAGACGTTGTACTCAAACGTGGGGGACAAGAATTCGTTTTCCCTATGACTGTTGCTTATGCATCTAAAGGCATTTTTGGGCTTCGCCTGGAGGAGTTGTCTCACCAACAGCAAGTTCAATATGTTCAATGTACATTTGCTCGAGCTGATACATGGGCCAAATGGCAGCAAGGATATCAGTCAGATAAACCTTTATCGAGTATGCGAGCAGTACTCCAGGTTGGTTTTAACGGCTATAAACGCTTATTGAAACACAGTCCTAACTTTATAAGAGTTACCGCGGACTTATTTTTACAGAGCTTCATATTTATTTGGTCGTTAAGACCACGCTATGTCCCAATCAGGACCCAAAGTCATGCTAATCAATAAAACAATAACGGCGTTGACAGCACTTTCTATCGCGTGCTTGTCGAGTAATGTCGCCGCAAACAATACAAGTAAATATCAACCAGAAGAGTCTGCAGAAGCGTTGTTGAGCCGGAGCGAAAGCGCTGAAGTAGTGCAACGTGTCATTCCATTTAGTCAACTGGGCTATAACGGTTCGATTGCGATCCAAGGAAGTGAGGCAAGTGCTTATGTTGGGTTTGGCTCACGTCTTGATGAGGTCGTTTCAAAGGCGACTTTATATTTTGATATCACCCCATCTCCAGCACTTCTATCTTTGGTTTCTCACGTAAAAGTGTATTTGAATAATGAATTGATGGGGGTGACGTCCATTGTTGATGGGCAGCAAGGGCAAAAGCTGAATTTATCGATGCCATTAGATACGCGTTATTTCAGCAATTATAACCAAATACGCTTTGAGCTGATTGGCAACACGAAAACAGATTGCGCAAATCCCAATGATTCGAGTATTTGGGCTGAGATTAGTCAAAGTAGTCGAATCGAAATGTCTGTTCAGAAAACATTGATCAAGAGTGATTTGAGCTTATTGCCAGCCCCATTTTTTGATGTTCGCGATTTTAATAAGTTGGATCTGCCCGTTGTTTTAGGTGACCAATATAGCCTTGACGATATTAAAGCGGCGGGCGTGCTCAGTTCATATTTTGGCGCGTTGGCTGGTTGGCGTGGGGCAAATTTTCCTTTGAGTTTTGATACTTTGCCAGATCGTAATGCAGTAGTTTTTGTTACGAATGACAATAAACCCAACTTTTTACGAGATTTCCCTGATACAGATGGTCCCTATCTACAAGTGATCACTCACCCTACGGATCCTTATGTAAAACTTCTTTTAGTCGTTGGCCGTGATAGCGACGACCTAAACACGGCAGTCCAAGGGTTAGCATTAGGTCATCAAGTATTGACGGGGCCGATCGCGAAGGTTAACGATGTTAAACAGATCAAACCACGAGTTCCTTATGATTCGCCAAACTGGGTTAGTACAGAGCGCCCTGTAGCTTTGTCTGAGCTTGTTGAGCAGAAAAGTGTGCTTCAAGTTGAAGGTCGTACGCCTCCGCCAATTAGTGTCAGCCTGCGCTTACCACCGGATCTGTTTACTTGGCAGAGCCGTGGTATACCGATGGATTTAAACTATCGTTACTCTCCACCAACCGATGATCACTCTGGGTCTCGTTTGACGTTAAGCATTAATGACCAGTTCATTCAAGCCTTTAACTTAACAACAGAAGGGCAGGGTGGCGACTCCAATCGTGTAAGGGTCCCATTGCTTGATGACAGTTTTTTAAGTTCGGGTGATCGAGTAAGAATCCCCGCATTTAAGGTTGGTAGTAAGAACCAAATCGACTTTGAGTTTGGCTTTGCTTCTGTAACTGATGGACAGTGTCAAGTGACACAACCTAGTAAGCAATACGCGGTGGTTGATGGCGATTCAACTATCGATTTTAGCGGTTTCCCTCATTACATTGAAATGCCTAATATGCGTGCATTTGCGACTTCGGGTTTTCCATACACAAGGATGGCAGATCTGTCGGAAACAGCGATTATTTTGCCAAAGGACGCACCAAGAGAAGCATTAAAAACTTTTCTCAATATTATGGGGTCTTTAGGCAGCGACTCTGGTTACCCGGGTCTTCAGGTTATGCTAACTGATAATTGGGATAGTGAGTCTTTGGCAGATAAAGACATACTAAGTATTGGTGTTGCTAGTGAGCTTCAACAAGCAGGCTATGCTCCAGAGCAGTTGAATATTGTTATGGAAGCTGGGGAACGTCAAATCCGATTGCCAAGTAAAAATGAGGAACAACTTGGCATGAACTGGATGAGTCCTTCGAATACAGAGCAAGATGCAACCGACTATGTTTCAGTAGAAGCTCATGGTTCATTCGCCGCAATTTATGGGATGGAATCGCCATTTACAAGCAATCGTAGCTTAGTGTCAATTATGGCAGCACAACCGTCTGATTTTGCTGCTATAGACAGTGCGTTAAGCGATTCAGGTAAAGTCCAACACATGTTTGGTTCGCTTATTACGGTCAGAAATGACGAGGTTGCAAGTTACAATGTAGGTGCCCATTACTACGTTGGCGAGCTACCAGTCTGGCAGTTGATTTGGTATCACTTTTCGAGTCATCCGATTCTTATTGCCTGCTTTGCTGCGTTGATGATGGTTATTGTAACCATTGTGTTATGGCGAGTATTACGTCAAATCGCGGCTCAGCGCTTAGAAAAAACAGAGGGGGATGAACAATGAAGAAGTTAATGTTTTTGTTGTCGCTCTTATTGTCTCCTCAGCTTATGGCTGTGACATGTGAGTGGCCTCAATGGAGCAATTTCAAATCAATATACATTGAGAATGGTAGAGTAATTGATGGCAGTGATGAACGTTTGATCACGACGTCTGAAGGTCAGTCTTATGCTTTGTTTTTTGCGTTGGTAGCTAACGACCAGCAGACATTTGATCAAGTATTGAAATGGACACAAGCGAACCTAGCTGGTGGTGATTTAACGGCTAGGTTACCTGCGTGGTTGTGGGGAAAAAGACTTGATGGGCAGTTTGGCATACTCGATACAAACCCAGCTTCAGATTCTGATTTGTGGATTGCTTATGCGCTGGGGGAAGCAGGACGTTTATGGAATAACTATTACTATCAGTCATTAGGGCATCTTTTAGCCGCTCGTATATTGAGAGAAGAGTCGGTTGATGTAGCAGGTGTTGGGACGACTTTGCTTCCTGCTCCCAAAGGCTTTGATCTTGGTAAAGGTAGCTATCGTTTGAACCCTAGCTACGTTCCTTTACAGTTGATCGCTCGGATGAAAGACCTCTATCCACAATACTCGTGGGCTTCAATGTACCAATCGAGTACTTTGATACTTGGTCAAACATTGACTGCGGGTTTTAGTCCTGATTGGGTAACTTTGAATGGCAAAGGATTTAGTGAAGACAAAGTCACAGGGCCAATTGGGAGCTATAACGCAATTCGAACATACTTGTGGGTCGGTATGCTCAATGAAAAAAATAAAGAGAAAGAACATTTAGTTAAGAAAATGGGGCCGTTTGCTACCGCTATTGAGCAGTTAGGCGCGCCCCCACGTGAGGTCGATACCGAAACAGGTAAGTATTCTCAACCCGGTAGCGCCGGCTTTTCAGCTGCCGCGTTACCTTTACTTGCTTCAATGGATTATTCCAATCTTCTTGAGGCACAGGTTACTCGCGCTCAAAATCAACTGGTGACGAGCAGGAACGATCATTATTACGACAATGTGTTGAGTTTATTTGGTCTTGGTTGGTACAACGAACGCTTCAGATTTGGCGAGTATGGTGAGTTGCAACCGGCATGGGGCAAGCAATGTCAGTAAGGGTAGGTTCTTATTGGTTAGCTCCCGTTATTGTAGCGAGTAGTATTTGTTCTGCTGGCACAGCACTGGCGGTTGGTGTTGATTCGACACCTCTATCTGAGGCAGAACGTGAGTTGGTATATCAACCAGTTCAGTTGGTTCAGCTATCTTCTTCTCTTGAACGAGTTGATTCTGTGGATTGGCTAATCAAACAGCTAAAACTTGCAGACGCAATTGGTCGTGACGATATTGTAGAAAGTACTCTACAAAGGCTGTTTGCTATTGAAAGAGCTAACTTGTCTGGGCTTTATTATCAGGGAACTATGTTCTTGAAACGTAAGCAGCCTGAATTGGCAGAGCAAAGCTACGAACGCTTAAAAGACATTGCTCCTAACGCTCCACAAACCCAGTCTTTGTCTTCGATAATGGCAATTCAAGGTGAAAAGCGAGCTGATTATCAACGAGCAAGGTTATTTGCTAAATCAGGTCGCTATGTAGAAGCCATCGAAGCTTATCAAACTGTTTTTCCTAACGGGATGCCTTCTGCTGCGCTTGAACTTGAGTACTTGCAACTTCAAGCCAACCTAGATGATAACTGGGATAAAGTGAAGGTTGGACTTGAACGTCTTAATGCTGATTACCCGGGTGTTCCTCAATTTCAGCTTGCATTGGCAAACCATATACGAAAAGTAGACCCAGGTGACCCTTGGATTTTGGATACCTATCGAGAACTGGCGTTGGCTCCTATTGTAGGAACGAGTGCTGCGACTTCTTGGTTAAGAGCTTTAGATCAATTACCTATTTCAAAGCAAATGACGGAGCAATATGCAGTCCTCGCGAGTTATTACCCTTCAGACTTAGAGATTCAAAAAGCAAATCAATCGGCTAGGAAGCGTTGGACCCAAGAGCAAGAGCTACGTAAAGACCCTACTTACCTTGCAAAGCTAAAAGGGTTAGGGCTGCTCGAACTGGGGAAAACTGAACAAGCAGAGGCGCAGTTGCGTTATGCCATTACCACGCGTCCCAATGACCCGGAGATTTTAGGCGGGATGGGGAAGGCCTACCTGCGAAAGGGGCAACAACAAAAAGCACTTGAATATTTCAAGCAAGCCCAATTATTGGATAAGAATCCAGATACTTCTTCTAAATGGACCACGTTGGTTGAAACGTCTCAGTATTGGGCATATTTAGATCGGGGAGATCTCCAGTTAGCTAGAGGAGAACTTGAAGAAGCTGAACGTTTATACCGTAAGGCGATAGCGCTAGATAATACACAGCCATATGCTTTTGTCGCTTTAGGTGCTCTCTTCCTTGAGGAAAAAAAGTATTCGTCGGCTGACAAGGCTTACTCGCAGGCTTTGTCGCTTGATTCGCTGAATGGTTCGGCATTGCGTGGAAGACTTGACGTTGAGGTTTATCAAGGGAATTGGCATGAAGCTAGAGAAGTGGCTAACCAATACTCATCAGCTCAGAAGCTAGTGGTTGAAGAAAAAATTAGTAGTATTGATTCTGAGGTTATTCTGATTCGCTTAAGAGGCGCCATTGCTAATAATGATGACAGGGCGATGGCTGAATCTGTCGAAGCGCTAATCAAATTAAATCCGGACTCTCCTTGGCTTAGGTTAGATATTGCAGGCGTTGTGCGTTCTATGGGGAATAAATCTCGTGCAGATCAATTGATGGAAGGTTGGGCGAAAGACACCTCAGATCCTGAGATGAAGTTCGCCTATGCGCTTTACCTTGCACAGAGCCTTAGAGTTGACCAAGCTATTGCTGAACTAGAAAGTGTTCCACTACAAGATATGACCGCCTCCATGCAGCGAAACCTTACCCGCTTAAGGTTAGACTCTGAACTTCAGGGTATAGAAATACGTTACCAGCAATCGCCTAAATCGGTCTCAAAAGAATTACTGAGTCTAGAAGCTCAATATCAAAGTCAGATTCAACCACTATCTCGTATTGCTAGCGCTTGGGTTGATGTTGGTGAAACCGAGGAGGCGGATAGGATTTACAGGAGCATTGATTCGTCTTCATTTCTCTCTACTGATGAGCAGCTTGCTTACGGTGAGTTGATGGTTAGTTTGAATAAATTTGAAGATTTTGATGCTTGGTTTAATGGATTGGCTCCGAGTTTTGATGAGCAAGAGTTTACTGCATCAGAATTTATACAGTTCGATGAACTCAGAACTCGACGTATTTTGTCTGAGGCTGACTTAATGCTAGAAAGTGAAAACTTAGATCGTTCTTTAGCGCTTTACAGTAGGGTACTGTCAGAGCCCGAACCTTACAAAACCCGGGCTGAAATTGGCATGCTGCGTGCTAGTGCTATGAGTGGAGATTCATCTGTCTATGACCAATATCGCCCGATTTTAATCAAAAAGGCTGACGTGTTATCGGCATCGCAGTTGATGACAACGGCGACTGTATTTAATCAACAAGGTAATGTGCATGATGCAAATCAGCTCAATGCGTTACTAGATACTAAGGCAGATGCGGGCGCGCTTGAATACCGAGACGGAATGGCAATTGCGATGGAAAATCGCCAGTGGGTACTAGCGGAAGAGAGAGCCTATCAAGCATTGAACAGCGACCGAATAGAAAAAACGAGTCAACAAGGCACTTTAGAAACGCTAACTCCGTCGCTACGAGATTTGTACAATGAAAGTGATGATTATTGGTTAACACGAAATGTAAAATCGGATTTAGATGCGTTACATGATCGTAGTGATGGTCACATTATTGTTGGTTGGGATTACAGTGCTCGGGATGGACAAAATCAATCAAATCAAATACCGATTGAAGCTAGATTGCCTATTGAAGAGTGGGAAGGCCACCTGTTGCTTAGAGCTGATTATGTGTCAATAGATTCAGGTGCCCTTGAGTATTATGACAAATCAACGAATCAAGACGTTACCTCGTTTCAAAATAGCGCATCGGGCATGGCTTTGGGTATTGGTTGGCAAGCTAAGAACTGGAGCGCTGATATAGGCACTACACCTGTCGGCTTTGATCATACGACGTGGGTTGGTGGTGTTAGTGTGAATGGTGACTTAGGGCAGTTCGGCTGGAGTGCTGTTGCTTCTCGCCGTCCAGAAACAAGTAGCACACTCTCTTATGCGGGCATGTCAGTTCCCAAGTACTCGTTGCCGTCTCCTGAAACGCCTGACCCGGAGGGAACTAAATGGGGAGGTGTTGTAAGAACGGGAGTTAAATTCAATACGAGTTGGGATATTGGAGGGCCTTATGGTTTTTGGAGTAGCCTTCAGTACCATACGCTTACGGGAGAAAGTGTTGAGGATAACAATCGACTTGGTGTTCTTGGTGGGGCTTATTACAAGTTGATTTCTAACGATCACGAGCGTTTGAGTATTGGAACAAACCTGATTTATCTTGGGTATGATAAAAACCTGGGTGAGTACTCGCTTGGCCATGGCGGCTATTATAGTCCCCAAAGTTATCTGTCGGTTTCGTTGCCGGTTAATTATTACGGTCGATACGGTAACGCTTGGTCATATTTATTAAGCGGGTCTATTTCCAATTCATGGACACAAGAAGATGCCCCTTATTTAAGTGAAAATGGCGTAAGTGATTCCGGTGGAGGCTTTGGGTCATCTTTCCAAGCTGCAGTAGAAAAACGGGTGAGTAAGCGTTGGTATTTAGGTGCTTTTTTAGATTTACAGCGCTCTGAATTTTACACACCAAACCATTTTATGTTGTATGCAAAATATACATTCAATGACCGTTGGCAACCTATTGAGTTTCCTCCTGCAACGCCAATCCTGTACAGTGATTTTTACTAGAAACCAAGACTAAACAATCCCAAAGCGGCCCAAGAGAGTCGCTTTTTTTATTTTCTGCAAGTAAACCTTCACTGATTATTAAGCTGCTTTATAACCTCTCCAACATCACACTTCTAAACTCATTCTCCGGATTTACGAACAAATTGACTTTTTATCAACATAATATGCATTGTTGAGTCAACGCTCGATGAATAAGTTACAAATTATTAACGAAGGTAGTTTGAAACAGGCAGTAATGCTCGGCAGATTTGGTCGGGCGTAGGGGAAGAGAATGGAAGTAATTGTAATTGGCAGCGGTGTGATTGGCTTGACCAGTGCTTGGTATCTGGCGAAAGAGGGCCACTCGGTGACGGTTATCGACCGCCAAGATAGCAGTGGTAAAGAGACCAGTTTTGCGAATGCCGGTCAAATTTCTTACGGTTATTCATCACCATGGGCGGCGCCGGGTATTCCTTTGAAAGCGATGAAATGGCTCACCCAAGAGCATGCTCCCTTGAAAGTGAAGCCATCACTTTCCCCTGATTTAGTTTCTTGGGCGACAAAGATGCTCGCCAATTGTAACGAAGCTAAATACGCCGTGAATAAGTCACGGATGTTGAGAGTGGCAAACTACAGCCGAGACTGTCTAACCCACCTTCGAACCAGTGAAAATTTGGCATACGAGGGCAGGCAGAAAGGTACCCTGCAGGTATTCAGAAGCGAGAAACAACTGGATGCAATTCAGCAGGATATGAAGCTACTAACAGAAAGCGGCATCGAGCACTCGCTGTTTGGTGTTGATCAGTGCCTATCGGTTGAGCCGGGATTAGCTGACGTGAAAGACAAGCTGGTGGGCGGCTTATACTTACCTCATGATGAAACGGGAGATTGTCACCAATTCTGCTTAGCTCTGACTGAGAAAGCTAAGGCGCTTGGTGTGCAGTTTATGTTTGATACGGAAGTACTCAAGCTAAACCGTAATTATCAAGATATTCAGAGCATTACCACGACTCAAGGAGAGTTCAGAGCGGACGCTTACGTGGTGGCTTCGGGAAGTTATTCTCGAGATCTGCTGAAACAAGTCGATTTGTCGATTCCTGTTTATCCAGTGAAGGGATATTCTTTGACATTGCCAATTGTTAGTGCGGATAAGTCACCAACATCAACCGTTATGGATGAAACCTATAAGGTGGCGATGACGCGTTTTGATGATCGAATTCGTATCGCTGGGACGGCTGAGCTTGCTGGTTTCAATTACCTGATTCCTGAAAAGCGCAAAGCGACGATTGATATGGTGATTAAAGATCTGTTCCCGCAGGCTGGGGACTTCTCTAAAGCAGAGTACTGGACTGGCTTGAGGCCAATGACGCCAGATGGCACACCTATAATCGGCAAGACGCCAATTAAGAACCTGTTTACCAATACAGGCCATGGGACGTTGGGATGGACGATGGCGTGTGGTTCCGGAAAGTTGTTAGCGAGTGTAGTTAGTGGCTCTAATAGCGATATTCAATCAGACGACTTGAGTATTTACCGATACATGTAACTCATCAAAAAACGTGTATAGACGAATTAGCCCATGCTTAGTTATAAACATGGGTTAACTCGGTTTTAGTGTTTTAGTTTATCTGGTGGTGGTTTCTAACACATGCGTGAATCGCTGCCACGATTTTTGGTCGGCTTCATTTTGGTAATTATTGGAACCAAATACAGTGAACGCATGAGGGGCTCCGCTGTAGGTGATCATCTCATGAGGTACTTTGGCTGACTCCAATTCAGCGGCAAGGCTACCAAAATCCTGCATTGAGATCATGGCATCTGCCGTTCCATGGAACACGACAACGGGTGCTTTGGTTTGTGAGTAGTCTTGTCCTTTCGGTGTCGATAGACCACCGTGGAAGGTGACATAAGCTTTGGATGGAATTCCTGCTCTTGCGGCTTCCAGTACGGCAGCACCACCAAAACAATATCCCATCATCACATTGTTATCTAAGTTACCGCCAAGCCTTTGCGCTTCTATCGCGCCAGCATTAAGTAGTGCGCGCATTTTTTCACGATCTTTATACAACTCGCCCGTGTGTTGCTTTTTATCTTTCACTTCTGTTGGGCGAATGTCTTTTCCAAACAGGTCGATAGCAAACACGTTGTAACCGAGTTCGTTGAGCATCTCAGAACGCTTTTTCTCGTAGTCGGTCAAACCATCCCAATCGTGTATTAAAAGTACTAGAGGGGCTTGATCGCTGGCTTCACTCCAATAACCTTCATACTCCATGCCATCCACCTGGTAGATGACGTTTTCTCCAGAGTGTACTGCAAAAGGAAGCCAAACCGAAAGCAGGCCTAGTGTAGTAAGTGCTCGCATACATTAATCCTTCAGGTGACGAGTGGCAATCCAATGGAAAGTATAGATAAAGTTATGATTCTCGCCAGATTGTCAGCTTGGCTTTGATTGGTAAAGCAAGAAGGATTACTGTATTAAACGGAAGAAACTTATACGGAAGAAACAATCACAGTAAACCGTCACTGTGATTGTTCGAATAACAGGTTTAAGAGGTTTGAACCATTACCAAGTAGGGGCTGTGCTGTTATCGCTGCTAGAAAGACTTGTTCTGATATCAGGATATTTACGCTGATAGCGAGGCAACATTGATTCATTGCCTAAGATGCCACCTTGATGAATATAGATAATGGTTTTAGTCGGATTATCTGCCTGCCATTGCTCTAAACATTGCCACATCAATGGATCGTAAAGCAGATCGAATTCAATGTCAGTTTGCTCCTGAAGATCTAGCCATGTCTGATAGTCTTGCTTATACAGTTTACCGAAGTGATGCTTTTTCGGGAGAGGCAATATCTGTGGATGTTCGGTTTCGCCAAGCTCATTGAATTGCTGAGTCAGGTAGTCACTTCCACCCACACAAGCGCAAGTGAGCACCGGGATATTGTGTAACTTTAGGTGCTTATGAAGATAAAGTGCAGTGCTGCCAGTCCCTGCGGGTAGTGCCACAACAAAGTCGTATTGGTTTTCAAAGCGCGTCCAGCTCAGTATTTCCATTGCCAGTTGCTTCACACCATATTCGGAAAGTTGAGAGCGTCCCCCCTCAGGTAACACAATGCACTGTGAGTCTGGTTGTCTCACTTGATCAATATACGCTTGTGGATGAAGTTCTGAACCTGTTTCTTTGACTGAAATGACTTTAGCGCCTAGGTCAATAGCACCACGGTAATTGCCGATTGGGCGCTCTTGTAACCATTGAGGTAGGTGGTCGACGTAAAACTCCAGCGTCCAACCTTTAATCTTTGCCAATGCCGCGAGTGAGAACAGAGAGTTAGCTTGCGCTGAGCCGTAGCTGATTAGGGTGGTGATGTCCGGATGATCGTCTTCTAGCAGCTTCATAAATTTGCGGGCTTTATTGCCACAAAAGTGGGAGTGCAGCTGGTCATCACGCTTTAAGAAAAAGGTGTGGTTGTTGTATTGATGCTGAGTTACAGGGCTATTATTTAGTTTCATCGCACTTAGTAAAAATGCTGACTAAAAAACCAGCATTTTAAAATCAAATTGGACTTACGAGTATCTAGCAGGTTATTGGCTCTGTAAACCAACTACATCAAGTTTTCACTCGATATTGATCGCTCTAAAAGGTGATTTGAGCTGTGCATCCACCGCAAGTTCGGTTGAACAGTTTGAAGTCCCAGTGATAGCGTTGACACAGGTCGTCAACAATCAGTAACCCTAAGCCGTGACCGTTAGGGTTGTATTGATCTTGTAAGCCTTCGCCTTGGTCTTCAATCGTAATGCCGTTTTGAGACAAAGTAATTGTCACAGTACCACTATTGGTCGCAGCAATAGCATTCCTTAGTAGGTTACCAATCAGCATGTTCATGATAGCGCTGGTGGCTTGAATGGTCGGCTCAGACTCAACGGTTAATGATATCTCGACCTCTTTGTCAGAGGCCTGTGAAGTGCTTTTTGACACAATAGCTTCTAGTTCTTGTTGGCTAAATAAGCGCAGTGGTGCGTCGTCACTGTTTCTTTCATATCTCACGAGGCCAAGCAAGGCATCGACCATCTCCGACATCTGCACGATGGCGTCATCAATACGCTCAACCTGACGAGATTGAAAATCGGTCGTATCACTACGAAGCAATAGCTTATTAGCACCACGTGCAACCGTTAATGGTGTTCTCAATTCATGGCTTGCGTAGCGTGCAAAGGCTTGCTCACGTTTGATAAGGGAGTTGATTTCTCGACGATATTGATTGAGTTGATCGGTCAGTTGACGGAATTCAATCGCAGCATCGTCACTTACTCCAAATTCTTCGTTGAGGTTGAGTTTGTTCGACTCAAGCTGTGCAGAGAGAGAGTTAAATGGTTCAATAAGCCGTTTGGATAATCGATAAAGTATTGAACCAAAGCAAAAAATTAGGATAGAGAGCAATGTAAGTATAAACATTGTTGCGTACACTGATTCTGTTTGGTCCAGTTCGATAAGGTCTATTTCAGACAGTAAAATAATAGGATAGGTTTTTCCTTGGTGTGTGTACTCACCAACATAGACCATGCGCGAGTTTGGTTCTTGACCCACTTCGCCAAGGAAGTTTTCTCTGCCTTTTATAAATTTAGAGTACTCTTCCGGTATGAGAGTTGGGTCATTATAGGCGGTGGTCAGTTCATCTATTCTTAATTCACCATTCTCCCCAGCTTGAAACTGACTGATGGCGTAGTTGCGGTCAATCAGGATTCGCCTTTCGCCGACGCTGTCTTCAGACAAAAACAGTGCAGATATAAAGACCACATAGACAAATGCCGTCACAATCACCGCCATTAAGCCAAAGAAAAGCGCTAAGCGGCCTGTTAGGGTTTTTGTGCTAGTGAGAACATTGAGAATCAATTGTAAGACTCCAGGCGGAATCCAACCTTAGGAACCGTAATTAGCATCTGGGTATCAAAGGGCTTATCGAGTTGATTACGCAGTTGGTAGATGTGACTACGTAGCACATCGTTGTTCGGTTCGTCTTCTTCCCATAGCTTGTACGAGATGTCTTCACGCGTTACCACTTCAGGTGCATTCTGGCACAGCATCTCAAGAATGGTATAGGTGGTTGGGTTGAGTGCAAGTAGCTTGTCTTGACGGTAAGCTTTGCGGGTTTTCTGGTCGATGGTGAGCTCGTCAAATTGAAGCTTAGAGGAGGCGACTTTTCCGCGGTAACGGCGAACCAGCGCATTCATCCTTGCTTCGAGAATATCTAAGTCAAAGGGCTTGGTGAGATAGTCATCTGCACCGTGGTCAAAGCCTTTCAGCATATCTTCGCGGCTATCGAGTGCAGTCAGCATCAGGATCGGCGTTGCGTTGCCTTGATCTCGTAGTTTGTTGCAAACTGTCAGTCCATCCATTCGTGGCAACATCAGATCTAAAATAATGATATCAAAAGAGTTATCCATCGCGAGTTGCAGGCCAAGCTCACCATTGTCGGCATAATCGAGTTCCATGCCAATACACTCAAAATAATCAAACAAGACACCTGCAATTTCACGGTTATCTTCGACCAATAGAACTCGTTTCATTTTGATTCTCATACAGAAATAGACAGTAACATTATCCTGGGCGAGCGTGAAAAATATGTCAATAACATAACTTTCACTTATGGGCGCGTAAATTGGTTTCAGATTAAAAAATAGAAGAACGTATCATGTCTGAACTTCATATTAGCCGACCTAAAGTTTCCCCTTCGCAGATTCACCCTGCGATATCTTTGTCTATCATTGTGCCATTTTATAATGAACAAGAGGTGCTGGAAGAGTTTCATTCGCGCCTAACCAAGGTGTTAGATAGCCTGCCGATTACCAGTGAGATTGTTTATGTCGATGATGGCAGTAAAGATAACAGCTTAGACGTGGTGAGCTCATTTACCTCTATCAATAGTTCTATTTCTGTTATCGGACTGAGCCGCAACTTCGGTAAAGAGTCCGCGATGAGTGCTGGCTTAGAGCATTGTCGCGGGCAAGCGGTGATCTTATTAGATGCAGACTTGCAAGATCCCCCAGAGTTAATTCCTCAAATGATTGCCAAATGGCGTGAAGGCTATGACGTGGTCAACATGCAACGTCGCCAACGTGATGGAGAAACTTGGTTTAAGAAGTTCTCAGCGGCGAGTTTTTACAAAGTGATGAATGCAGCTGCCAAGATTGACGTTCCTGAGAATGTGGGGGATTTCCGACTACTGAGCCGTGAAGTTGTCGACCATATAAACCAACTTCCAGAACGTAATCGTTATATGAAAGGCATTTTTTCTTGGCCGGGTTTTCGCCAAGCGACTATTCAGTTTAATCGTGATGCACGTTTCTGTGGTGAGACTAAGTGGAACTACCTCAAGCTGATCGGGTTAGCAATGGATGGCATTACGTCATTCTCGATTCGACCGCTGCGTATTGCGACGGCTGTTGGTGGTTTAGTCGCACTGAGCGCATTTATCTACGGCGTCATTATTGTCTTCAAAACCATGATGTTTGGTGAGCCAATCACAGGATACCCATCCATGATGGTGGTTCAACTTGCCCTCGGTGGCATTCAACTTCTGAGTATCGGTTTAATGGGGGAATACATAGGTCGTATCTTCATTGAAACCAAGAATCGTCCTTTGTATTTGATCCAGTCTGTGGTTGATACACCTGCATTAAAAACACACTTTAAACTAGAGGAATCGGCATGAGCCTGAATAGAACGCACCTATGGTATTTACTGGCTTTTGCACTGGTTCTAAGGCTTTTATCCCTAGCGACATATCCGCTAATGGATACCACAGAAGCACGCTATGGCGAAATGGCCCGCTTGATGATCGAAACTGGAAATTGGTTAACCCCACAATTCGATTACGGTATTCCTTTCTGGGGTAAGCCTCCAATGTTTACTTGGATGAGTGCGGCTGGTATTCAGCTATTTGGCCTGAGTGAATTTGCGGTTCGTGCACCCCATTGGTTAGCTGGTGTCGCGACGATTCTATTGATCGCGTATATGGCAAAACGAGTGGGCCAGAGTGCTTTGGTTACTGCTGTTGTATTAGCAACATGTGGAATCTTCTCGATTGCTGCTGGCGCTGTAATGACTGATATGGCTTTAACCTTGTCTATGACGATTGCGATGTTAGGGTTTTATTTGTGTTGGCAGGGAGAAGGAAGCGATAAGACCAATAGAAATTGGGGATATATCGGTTTCATTGGTTTGGCGCTAGGCTTACTTGCAAAAGGTCCTGTTGCGATTGTTATCATGGGTATCGCGGTTTTCCCTTGGTTAGTTTTACAACACGGGTTTATTGGCGCTTTCAAAGTCCTTTGGCAACGTTTCCCATTGTTGTCTGGTATCGGTGTCATGCTAGCTATTTCGTTACCGTGGTACATCATGGCTGAGATCGCTACGCCAGGGTTTATTGATTACTTCATCGTTGGTGAACATTTCAAACGCTTTGTAGTAAGCGGTTGGGAAGGGGATCTTTATGGATCTGCTCATGATGAAACGCGAGGTATGATCTGGGTATTCTGGATTCAAGCCGCCGCACCTTGGTCAATTGTTTTACCTGTTTTAGCGTTCGCTCGTCGCAGCAAAATCGCTCAAATTAACGCTGAGAATCGCGGACTGTTTTCATTTCTGGTGTGTTGGTTAATCTCACCTCTAATTCTATTCACCATGGCAGGTAACATTCTTCCTGCGTACGTGTTACCAGGTATTCCTGCTCTTGGTTTGTTGGTTGCTATACTCTTAGTGGAAAAAGATAAGAAGTGGTTCTCGAGCGTGGCCTTGGTTCTACCAGTGTTGCTGATGATTGCGATGGTTTACCTAAACCTAGGTAAGGCGAACGAGAAGAGTGACCGTATCATTTTTGAACAGATTACGGATTCTGCGCCAAGCTTCTATGTAGGTAAGCGCCCATTCTCAGGCCAATTTTATAGCCACGGGCAAGCGAAGAAACTGCTTGATATCGAGCAACTAGATGGCATCGACAAGTTCTACTTGATTGGTAAAAGGGCAGAAGTAGAAACCAAGATAAAAGAAAATGCGTTGACCTGTATTTTGGAACCAACGGTGAAAATAAAGCGTGCTTTATTCACTTGTCATAGCCAAAACATCAAACCTAATCTGTCGTTGAGCCACATCCGAAGTGAAAGTAATGTTCAGCGTTAACTCAGGACTGCAAATGGTCAACAACAAGCTTCAGGCACACAGTCAAAAGCTCCAATCCCATCACAAGATGGTTCGATTTGCTGTGGTTGGTGTTGGTGGGTTTGTTGTTGATTGTGCGGTATTTGCCTTGCTGCATTACATTGCTGGTTTGCCTCTAATGACGGCGAGAATAGGCTCGTTCATTGCTGCTGCAACGACAACGTGGTTTGGTAATCGCGTGCTGACTTTTGGGTTCAAGGGGCAGGGGCGTTGGTCTGATAAACTGATTCAGTGGCAAAAATTCATGTTCTCCGCATCGATATCAGCGGTACCTAATCTACTTTGCTTTAAGTTGATGGTAGAACTACTGCCAGTGTTTACGGGCGCTGTGTTTATCGCAATGGCAGTTGGTATCTTGGTCGGTATGGTGACTAACTACCTGTTTAGTCAATATTGGGTCTTTACTCGTTAAACTCCTTGTAATCATATAGCCAAGTGAAACCTTGATTAGTCATGGATAACAGACATTAAAAAGCGCAGCTAATTAGCTGCGCTTTGTGTTTTTGTGTTCGCTAATGGTATCGGCTTATAAGATTAGCGTTGTGCGGCACGTTGACGGTTCTTTCCGTTACCTGCTGGCTTTCCACCTTGGCCGTTAACGCCTTTATTGCGGTTTGGTTTGCCGTTTCCGCTGCCTGTGCCTTGTGATTGACCACCAGGACCTTTCTTGATGAAGCCAGTTGCTGGTTTACGAGAGTTCCCATTACCGCCACCGTTACCTTGGCCACCATTGCTGTTACCAGTAGGTTTCTTACCCCCTGGTTTAGGCTTATTGCCACCAGATTTAGAGTGGTTACGTGGCTTCTCGCCGCCTAATCCTGGTTGAGATTTGCTGTGCTTAGTAGCAAAACGTTGTGAACCGTGACGACCAGACTTGCGACGCTGTGCTGGTGTTTGAGCATCAAAGTCATCCTCAGGAACTAAGCAACCTGGTTTATCACCGATTAGGTGCTTTTTACCCATGTCGATCAGCGCTTCACGAATCAGTTTCCAGTTCTCTGGATCGTGGTAGCGAAGCAATGCTTTATGCAGACGACGTTGACGGTCACCTTTTGGCACAGGAATATCTTCACGTTTTTTGTACTTAACGCGTTTCAGAGGGTTTGTCTCTGAGTAGTACATCGACGTTGCGTTACACATTGGCGATGGGTAGAAGTTCTGTACTTGGTCACACTCGTAGTTGTGCTTTTTCAGCCACAATGCCAGGTTAAGCATGTCTTCATCTTCTGTGCCCGGGTGAGCTGAGATGAAGTAAGGAATTAGGTACTGTTTCTTACCGGCTTCAGCGCTGTACTTCTCGAACATCTCTTTGAAACGATCGTAAGTGCCCATACCCGGTTTCATCATCAGATCCAGAGGGCCTTTTTCAGTATGCTCTGGAGCAATTTTCAAATAGCCACCTACGTGATGCGTTACAAGCTCACGCACGTACTCTGGTGATTCAATCGCCAAGTCGTAACGAACACCAGAAGCGATCATGATCTTCTTAACGCCTGGTACTTTTCTCGCTGAACGGTACAGGTCGATGGTGTGTTTGTGGTCTGTGTTTAGCTTCTCACAGATTTTCGGGAACACACACGATGGACGGCGACAGTTCACTTCTGCTTTCGGGTCTGAACAACCTAAACGGTACATGTTCGCCGTAGGGCCGCCCAAGTCAGAAATGGTACCAGTAAAGCCAGGTACTTTATCTTTGATGTCTTCGATCTCATCCAAGATAGATTCTTTTGAACGGTTCTGGATGATACGACCTTCATGTTCTGTGATTGAACAGAAAGAACAACCACCAAAACAGCCACGCATGATGTTTACCGAGGTTTTGATCATCTCGTAGGCTGGAATCTTTGCTTTGCCGTACATCGGGTGAGGTACACGCTTATAAGCAAGGCCAAACACGTAATCCATCTCTTCTGTTGCTAGAGGGATTGGTGCTTGGTTAACCCAAAGCTCGCGGTCACCGTGACGTTGAATCAGAGCCCGGCCTGAGTACGGGTTTGTCTCTAGGTGTAAGATACGGCTTGCGTGAGCGTAAAGAATACGGTCGTTGTTAAGCTTTTCGAACGCAGGTATACGAACCGCGGTTGTTTTCGCATCGTGACGAGAAGGGCGAATCGTAATTGGCTGCGCCTTTGGCTCTTCATCTTTTTTGGTATCGCATTGCGTTTCCACTTCGTACGGGTTTACTGGTACGTAAGCTTTATTTGGTTTTTCGATACGAGAAGAGTCGATGATCTTGTAACCTTCAGGTGCAGCAGGCAGGTTGATTGCCGTACCACGAATATTGGTGAGGCTAGAGATCTCTTCACCATCAGCAAGGCGGTGTGCCACTTCTACTAGTGCACGTTCTGCGTTACCAAATAGCAGGATGTCCGCTTTTGCATCAAACAGTACAGAGCGACGAACTTTATCCGACCAGTAGTCGTAGTGAGCTACACGACGCAAGCTCGCTTCGATACCACCCAATACGATTGGTGTGCCTTTATAGGCTTCACGACAACGCTGAGAGTAAACCAAAGTTGCACGATCAGGACGCTTACCACCTTCATTATTTGGCGTGTATGCATCATCGTGACGTAATTTGCGATCAGAGGTATAGCGGTTGATCATGGAGTCCATGTTACCCGCAGTGATGCCGAAGAATAGGTTTGGTTTACCTAGCTTCATGAAGGCATCTTTATTGTCCCACTTCGGTTGAGCGATGATGCCCACGCGGAAGCCTTGAGCTTCAAGAAGACGCCCGATGATAGCCATACCAAAGCTCGGGTGATCAACATAAGCGTCACCAGTTACAATAATAATGTCACAGCTATCCCATCCAAGAGCATCCATCTCCTTTCTACTGGTAGGCAAAAAGGGTGCAGTTCCGTAGCACTCGGCCCAGTATTTTTTGTGTTCGTGAATAGGAGTGATATCGCTGTACATATTTCGACCTCTGATTTTTGAGGCGGGAATTATAGCGGCATGCGCCCTGACTAGCCAGTAGAACATGCCCCTGTTAGTTCTGGTGTCTTTCGTGATTTTGTTGATAAAAACAATAAAAGAGCCAAACAACAGCATAGTTGAAGGCTTGAATAACGTCGCTAATTTGTGATTTTGATTAGTGTTCACAGCAGTTTTTGATATTATTCGCGAAAATAAGTCTAGATAAGTAGATCCACAATGGCCGAAACATTATTACTGCAATTTGCTCCAATGTTATTAGGAGCTCAACTGATCTTAACCTTAATTCTGGTAAAGGGTGATATTTGCCCGGGGCAACGTGGTCGTATCCACAAAATGTTACCTGCGATTGGCGTACTTTGGTTAGCCGTGGCTTCAGTCAAGGTCGAAGCGTTTCTTGTCGTGTTCGCAATCTTTTATTTCTATTCTCAAGTTCAGACTAAGAAAACACGTGATTCGGGCCCGATTTGGGTGATGTATTTAGCGTGTGGTTTATCGCTGTCTTATGTTGCTATTCAAGCATTTGAACAACCAACGGTGGTTGGTATTATCACGACATTATTGTTGGTGGTTTTATTGGGCGCGGCGTTTGCTCATCTATTACTGACGATTGCAAGAACGCGCTTACAAGCGTTTCACCGTGTGCTGCCTGTTGTCGGTGTATTGACTGGAATGCTGTTGGTACTAGCGACAGTTGTGAACGTTTACTCGCTTTCTGAAGCTCAGTTAGAGCCTGTTATCTCAGCATTGCTGTTTAGCTTTGCGCTGCTTATCTCTTCAATCGTGGTGTGGTGTTGGCACCTACTGTTTGTTAAAACGCCAGAGAAGGTCCAACTTACGGTGTCATTGCTGATGTTGTTAGCCGCTGTCGTTGGTCTAACACCAATTTGGGCGCTGTAATTACCCGTTTGAGTTAAGAAGTGTGATCTGTTTTTTAGCGAGAGGCGAGTTAGCGTTCTAAACTTAATCTAGTCAGAGTGTTCGTAAGGAGTACGAGATGGATTTAAGCAATGTCAAAAGCCTAGATAGCATTATTTTGCTTGGAATAGTGAATGAAAAACTGCGCTTGGAATGCGACAGTTTTGAAGAACTCATTAGCATGTATGAAATGGATATAGAAAGTGTCGTTGGCAAGCTAGACATGCTTGGCTATCAATACGACCCACTGACGAATCAGTTTAAGTCATACGCAAGATAGTCTATTTTTCGCGATTGAACAGATATCGTAAGATAAGCGTTACTGAACCTAAAAAGTCACAGGTAATCTGTGACTTTTTTGTTTTTGTACTTTGTGTTGATCTAATAACCGATATGGTTAAACGACTTCAATCCCATCCAAGTGGCTCTTACTCTGCTGCCTTGCAGTGCTGAAGAATGCTTGCAGATAACGTTTGTCTTTCTCTGAGTTTCTTACCGCAGCGAATAGCCTTCTTGAAAGCCCTTTACCCAGAGGCTTACTAGCAATTAATCCCTGTCTTGAAAACTCGCTGATTGCCCAGTTTGGCAAGGCTGCGACCCCTAACCCTGCTGATACCATTTGCACTAACATCAAGGTGTTGTCTGCCTGCTTCCACTTCTTCGGTTCAATACCTGCAGGTTGCAAGAAGTGTTTCACCACATCTAGACGCTGCTTTTGAACTGGGTAGGAAAGCATCGTGAGATCGCTAAGATCTTGCGGATCAACGCTTGGTTTCTCGGCCAAAGGAGAGTTAATGGCTGTGATCAAACGCATCTCGAAATCGAAAAGTGGCTCATAGTGGATCTCAGAGCGAGGTTGAATGTCTGAGGTGATCACTAAATCCAACTCGCCGGCCATTAGCGCGGGTAGCGGTTCAAAGCCAAAACCGGACGAGAAATCTAGAGTCACGCTTGGCCAAGCGACTTGATACTCTTTCAATGCAGGCATTAACCATTGGAAGCATGAGTGACACTCGATCGCCATATGCAAACGCCCATTCACGTCCTCTTTGAGGCTCGCCAACTCATTCTCTGCTTTAGCGATTCTTGGTTGAATCTCATCAGCGAGCTTAAGCAAGATCTCCCCCTCTGAGGTGAACTTTACTGGCCGAGTTTTGCGCAGGAACAACTGTCCACCAATACGTGCCTCTAGATCCTTCAATTGATGAGAAAGCGCCGACTGAGTCAGGTGGAGAGAGGTCGCTGTTGCTGTGAGCGAACCGCTATCTCTCAAGGTCGTCAATGTTCGCAGATGTTTAAGCTCTATCATGAGTATTCCTCATATTCCCTAAGCTAATTCAATATTTCTTAATAATCACCCTACGGGGTTTTTTATCATTTGTAAACGTCTAGATGTCCAGATGGATTTAACTATCTTCATCTCTGACTCGCTGATGATGAATATTTTTAATAAACAAGATGAATATTTGGACGTTGTTCAGCGATTCGATTCGGTAGATAGTTTAGCCATCCAGACGCCTTTTTATGAGAGCAAGAGCACAATAGGCAATCTGAAAAGAAACTAACAATTATTGAATAAGGAACAGGTTCATGACGACAACAACGCATATTCTTGGCTACCCACGTATTGGTGAAAAGCGCGAACTGAAATTCACACTCGAAAAATACTGGCGTGGTGAAATCAACCAATCAGAACTCAAACAGCTAGGTAGCGAGCTGAGAAATCGTAACTGGAATGTACAAGCTGATGCGAATCTTAGCTTTGCAACTGCGGGTGACTTCGCATGGTACGACCATGTACTGACAACGACTTTGCTCTTGGGGCATGTACCAAAGCGTCATGCTGGTGGTAGCGAAGAGGAGAAAGCTTTTCCTGATTTAGATACCTTGTTCCGAGTGGGACGTGGGCAATCACAAGTTGAAGCTGCTTGTTGTGGTGGGAAACACGCTTCTGAAGGCACGAACAACGGTGCAGCGGCGTCAGATATGACCAAGTGGTTCAATACCAACTATCACTACATCGTTCCTGAGTTCAGTAAAGATGATTCGTTTGAGGTGAGCTGGCCACAATTGTTTGATGAAGTGAATGAAGCCGTTCAAGCAGGGCATAAAGTGAAGCCTGTCCTTCTTGGGCCACTGTCTTACTTGTACTTAGGGAAAGAGGTAGAAGAGGGCTTCGACCGCTTAACCTTGCTGCCCCGCTTGCTGACTGCCTACCAAGCGATTTTGGCGAAGCTTGCCAAGTTGGGGGTTGAGTGGGTTCAAATTGATGAGCCAATTCTTGCCCTCGAGCTTGAAAAACAATGGGCTGATTCATTTAAACTGGCATACCAAGTTATTCAAGGGGAAGTGAAACTGCTATTAACCACGTACTTCGATTCGGTGACAGATACCTTAGACAAAATCGTCAAACTACCGGTTAACGGGCTGCATATCGACCTAGCTGCAGCGCCACAGCAGCTTGATGAAGTTGTGAGTCAATTACCGGCGGAGTGGGTGTTGTCTGCTGGTGTGATCAACGGACGCAATGTTTGGCGAGCAGACTTAGCGACTCAACTAGCAAAACTGCAACCGGTGAAAGAGAAGTTAGGCGATAAGCTTTGGGTGGCGAGCTCATGTTCGCTGCTACACAGCCCGGTTGATTTAGAGCTAGAAGATTCGCTTAGCAAAGAAGTGAAAAGCTGGTTTGCTTTCGCGAAACAGAAAGTGACGGAGGTGAGCTTATTGGGTGCCGCGCTAGACGGAGATCAAAATGCCATCTTAGCGTGTGAGACTTATAGCCAACCGATTGTTGCTCGGAAAAGCGCGACACACGTAAACAAGCCGCAGGTACTGGCTCGTATTAATACAATCACCAAAGCATTGGCAGAGCGTAGTGCCCCTTATGCAGAACGCGCTGCACACCAGTCGGAAGTTTTAGGTTTACCGTTGTTACCAACCACAACGATAGGTTCGTTCCCACAGACCTGCGAGATCCGTGTTCAACGTAGCGCTTATCGCACTGGAAAGTTAAGCGAAGCGGAATACACGACTGCACTAAAAGGTCATATCGCGGATGCGGTGAAGCGCCAAGAAGCACTCGATTTGGATGTGTTGGTACACGGTGAAGCGGAACGCAACGACATGGTGGAGTACTTTGCAGAGAACTTAGCTGGCTTTCAAACAACAAAGTTTGGCTGGGTACAAAGCTACGGTTCTCGCTGCGTGAAACCTGCGATTGTGGTAGCGGATATTGAGCGTGAAAAACCGATGACGGTAGAGTGGTCGACTTATGCGCAATCACTGACATCTAAGCAGATGAAAGGCATGTTAACGGGCCCGGTCACTATTTTGTGTTGGACGTTCCCGCGTGAGGATATCTCGCGTAAAGAGATCACTAATCAGTTGGCATTTGCGCTGCGTGATGAAGTGTCTGATTTGCAAGATGCAGGGATCAACATTATTCAAATTGATGAACCTGCTATTCGTGAAGGTCTGCCACTTAAAAAACGTGACCATGCAGAATATTTAGAATGGGCGGTTGATGCCTTTAAGATTTCCGCGGCGAGTGCTAAGCCAGAGACTCAGATTCACACTCATATGTGTTATAGCGAGTTCAATGAAATTATCGACTCAGTTGCCGCATTAGACGCTGATGTGATTACTATTGAGACGTCCCGTTCGAATATGGAACTGCTTAAAGCGTTTGAAGAGTTTAACTACCCGAATGCGATTGGCCAAGGTGTTTATGATATTCATTCACCAAACATCCCATCGCAAGAGTGGATTATTAGCCTGCTTAAGAAAGCGGCGGAAAAAATATCAGCCGAACGCTTATGGGCAAACCCAGATTGTGGTCTTAAAACTCGTAACTGGGCGGAGACGGAAGCGGCATTGACCAATCTTGTTTCAGCAACCAAAACACTACGTAAAGAGTGGGAATCTGTTGAGGCATAGTTCAGTCTAGGATTTTGATTGTTCAATAAAATAAAGGCCTCGCAAATGCGAGGCCTTCTAGTTTTATGTTTGTTCGAATCTAGCTGTCGGTCTGACACGTATCTTTGCTGATAAGCTTTTCGACCATCAGTTGTCCGCGTGTATTGCGAATCTTGATGTTGTAAGCCAAGCCCATATCTAGGTTTGCTCTTACCTCTGAGTTGGTGCAGTAGCTATTCACACTCATATCGACAACTTGGTTTAAAGGCTTAGCACCTTTAGCATCTTGGTTGTAAATCATCATGATTTCGATCAAGGTGTTTTTTGCTAGTACTCGCATAACAGACAGTGGGCCATACTCAATAGGTAGCCCTGCAGATAGCACGCCAGCACGATGCTGCGCCATCATCTCGAGTTGTCTTTGTTGGTCTTGCTCACTTGAAGCACAGCCTGCAAGTAGGATCGCGGCCAGTGAGCTAATAATCCATTTTTTCACGTTAAAATACTTTCTTGAATGGTTTTACGATGACATTTTGGTAGACACCAGCGTCGATGTACGGATCTGCGTCTGCCCATGCCTGTGCGTCTTCTAAAGAGTTAAACTCAGCGATTACTGTTGAACCTGTGAAACCAGCTTCGCCAGGGTTATCTGAATCAATCGCTGGCATTGGACCCGCTGTTAATAGGCGGCCTTCATCGTGAAGTGTTTGTAGGCGTTCTAGGTGTTGTGGGCGAACACTGAGGCGTTTTTCTAATGAATTTTCGACATCTTGAGAGAAAATCACGTACCACATATTGGCATATCCTTATTTTACTTCACTGAATTTGGGAGATTATAAAATAGCTATCTTGCTAATTTACGCGAACTAATTGGTATTGGAAGAGCTAATGATAAGAAATTGTGAATTGGTGCGAGAGACTTGTATGGTCTTTAGTGGTTTCACTGGTTGAGACTAAAGACCATTCCCGAAGCAAGCTAGCTTATTTCTTGATGGTTCGAGGCTTGCCACTTTCATCAACGGCTACGTAGTTGAACGTTGCACCACATACCTTGTAGCGGTCGCCAATGCCGTGATCCAGGACCGGCTTAACCCAGACTTCTAGGTCGATATTCATCGAGCTACGGCCAATCTTTGTGCAGTCACCATAAACGCACACCACATCACCAACGGATACGGGCTGCTTGAATTCAATGCTCGAAACCGACACGGTAACTATCTTGCCGTTAGAGATCTCTTTGGCTAAGATGCCGCCGGCTAGGTCGAGCTGAGACATTATCCAACCACCGAAGATTTGACCTGCTGCATTGGTATCAGAAGGCATCGCTAATGTGCGAAGAAGTAGGGAACCAATTGGGTTCAAAGTTGATTGAATCGTCATTGTTGTACTCTTGGTGGTATTGATTATCAAATAAAAACAGAAGTGTTGGTTGGTGAAGCGCATTTGCAAACGAGCGCAATGAACAACAGAGATCAGATAGCCAATAATTTAGTGCGATTTACATTAAATAATAGGCTTTATTTTGACCAGTCTCCGCAACACAAAAAAGCCAACGGCCAATGATCACGAGTATCATTGGCCGCTAGGTATAGCATATTGACAAGAATTGTAACAAAAACGGAATGAGGACTCACCCCTTGGGGTTACTTCTCGTCAGTATTTTTATCAGTTAGTTCTTGCTGCTCTTTTTGAAGTTGTTCTTTTGGTAAATACTTATAGATGTAGACGCCAGTAAGCAGCGTAAATAGTAATGTTGCTATTAGCAGGCCAAACACCTTGAAGTTAACCCACACATCTAATGGTAGGTTAAAAGCTACATACACGTTGATGATTGCACAAATAGTGAAGAAGAATGTCCATGCCCAGTTGATCTTGCCCCATACCGCATCCGGAAGTGTAATCTCTTTGCCCAACATGCCCTTAATCGCAGGTTTCCCCATTAGATGGCTTGCGGTTAGGCAAATAGCAAATAAGGCATAAACGATAGTGACTTTCCATTTAATGAAGTTGTCGTCGTGCAAGAATATGGTCATTCCACCAAATACCGCGACCATCAGAAACGTTATCACCTGCATTTTTTCTACTTTTTTGTAGATGAAGTACGTCAAAACGATTTGAAGTGCAGAAGCGACAATCAATGCCCCAGTAGCCGTATAGATGTCGTACATCTTGTAAAGCGCGAAAAAAATGATGAGAGGGATGAAATCAAGAATTTGTTTCATATGGACTGAATATCCGGTTAGTTGAGTTACCGACAGTCTAACCAAAATTGCCTCGATGCAAAACAGCTCGAGACAATTGGCTACTAAACTGATTGGAGCTGGCAGAATTTCAACGCATCGATGACGTTTGGTAGCGAGGAATCAGCTTCTTGATATCTTCTAAATAACCTTCGCTTTTCAGATTGTCTAAAGTGTTCTCTAGCTCTTGTTCACTCATCGCGAAGCAGGTGGATTTTCCTGTCGTTAGATCAAGGTACTCGTGATATTCACGCTCAGTAAAGTGGCCCACTCTGTCCATTAACAAGGTTTTAATCCCGTGGTGAATCAAGCCGTAATACGTGTGTCTTTGTAAGGTCATAGCCTATCCTCCGTGACAAGCTGCAATGATGAGAAGTGATGCAACCTGCTGTATATTGGTTGGGTTATCTATGACAAAGCAATTCAAATGCCATTTTGTCTAGTATTCCTGAACATTTTCCGTGTCGGATTGAAATAATCATTCTTTCAATCAGTTAAATGAAAGTGCTCTCTGCTGTCACTGAGACAATACGTAGCTATTGGATAATAGTTCTATTTTGAGAGGCAATTTTCTCCTTCAATTTGAGAATTAATGTGCTGTTGTTGAGTCAAACTGATTCGTTCCCATATCGAAAAGCGTTTGTTTTATGGGTGTTAGGCTTGATAATTAGACTATCGAGATTTGATTCATGCGCCAGCTGGAGAGTTTCAATTTGAGAAATTAATGAAGGTCGGAGAGTTTTTATATCGGTATGCGAAAACTCTTGCTGGTTCGGTGTGTGGTTAGCTTATTAAACAGTATCCATATTTTGTTTAACGCTACTTGCTGAATGGCTGTGAACTTGACGTTATAAAGTACGCTGCTGCTATAACGTCAGGTTTATCATGTACCGTATCTTTTTCTTTCAGTTATTTTCTTTGATTACATTGGTGTTTTTCGCATCACAAAAAGCACAAGCTGATGAATCAATTCAACTGGGAATTCAAATCTCAGATTTTGCTCCTTATGCTCAATCACAACAAGGAGAGGTTTCGGGTTTATTGCCGGACTTAGTTGATTTCTACGTGAAAGATGGATTCGATGGTGTGGAGTTTGTTGGTTACCAGTCACCGTCTGAACTCAACAATATGCTAAAAACGGGTGACGTGGACGCCATCATCACGGCAGAGCAAAATGTTTCAAGTGGTGGCGTTATCTACTCGAAACCGATCTTGTCGAGCCGAATGATCAGTTTGAGCAGTGAACCTATTGAGAGTCATTTGCTCATGAAAGGGCGTAAGCTTGCTTACTTTGAAAACTCGAGTAATGCATCGTCTGTGAAGTCCTTACTTCCGTTTTCTTCATTTGAATCATACTCATCATATCAGGATGCGATAGCCGCTGTTGCGCGTGAGAAAGTGCTCGCAATTGTGGATGATGGCGTGTTGTTACACAGTAAGCTGATGAATAGCCCCTATGACGCATCACTGTCTGTGAATTTGCATGATGGCTTGCCTCTGAATAACTACGTTATTGCTTTACTTGATACTCCTGAGAATAGGAAGCTATTGAACATCATCAATACTTCAATTAACCAAGATAAGCCAAATCAAATCGTTAATATCCATAAGAAATGGTTAAACGAAATACAAAGACGTTTACTTTTGGTTGTTAGCAAAAATAAGTTGTTATTGACGGAAAAAGAGCAGCAATACCTATCATTGAATCCCAATATTTATGTGTCCTACATTCGAGATTCAAAACCTATTTCATTCCTGAACAGCGAAGGGCAGCCTGATGGTATCTCTATCGATATCTTGAATGAGATCTCTCGACTTACGGGGCTAAACTTCATTTTTGAAAATGACTTTGGTATCGAAGGGAACGATTTACATACGGTTTCTCTACCGCTGATCCATACCAAAGCGACTCCCTTTGCTGGTGTGGATGATCGTCACCTTTACTCGAAACCTTTTATGGTTGAGCCGTGGGCGCTGATTGGTAAAAGCGACAGTAACAAGGTCGATGTGTTTGGTGAGCTTTCTCAGAACGCTATTATCGGTACTACTGACGATAGCGTTGGTTCCCAATTGGCTAAGCGTTATTGCGAAGTTTGCCCAATAAAAAAGTATGACTCGGTTGAGCAAGTGTTAGAGGCGGTTGATAAAGGGCAAGTTGACTCTGCAATGCTCTCTTTATATCTCGCATCACCGCTTCTTCAAGGACAGTATTCAGGGTACTTGCGAGTAATTAGCCTGCTTTCTAAAGACAATGATGTGCCAGTTGCATATAGCGTGGAAGCTAACCAAGAGATATTAGGTAACATCATCAATAAGGCGCTTTTTGCGATTCCACATCATAAACTCCAGCAGATTAAAAAGAATTGGTTAGATGTTTCTTACGAATCTGGAGTTGACACGAAAGATGTGATTTTGGGTGCGGCCATTCTTATTTCTGTCGCATCCGTTCTTATCATGGCGATCATGGCATGGAGCTGGAAATTAAGCCGTGAGGTTGAGGACCGCAAGCGTGCTGAGTCTGCGTTGAAGCATCAAGTCGAGTTCGAGCGTTCACTACTTAACGCAATGCCATTTCCAATTGTGGTACGTGATCTAGATAACCAACTTGTGAGCTTCAACAGTGTGGCTAGGGCGCTTAAGGATTTTGACTTAATAGAAGAAGCAATCATTAATAATCCAGACGAAGACGCCATGATCCACAAAGGGAATGTTTTGCCTCGTTTGGAAAAAGAGGTGGTCTCGCCATTTGGCAGTAAGCACTATGCATATTGGAAGTGCCCGTACATATCCAATGGAAGTATCGAAGGTTCAGTAACGATTCTCGATGATTTGACTGAATTGTATGAAGCGAAAAAAATCGCCAAAAGTGCGGATGACCGCGTCCAAAAACTCGCGAACAATTTACACGGTGCGGTGATACAACATATCCAGCCTAAGCGAAGCTTACACGATATCGAGTTCGTATTTATCAGTAATGGAATTGAAGAACTTCTTGGGCTGACGCCTTCTCAACTACGCCGATCTCCAACGAGCTTCTTTGCGCCGTTAAATGCGAAAGATCGCCGTACTCTGATTCGAAAAATACGTTGTGGCAATAAAGATGGAAAGTTGAGCCTGGATATTGGCGTCAATATCGAAAATCAGAATCGTTGGCTTAACCTACAAAGCAAAATATCCGATCGTGGTGATTATTACGAATGGGATTCTGTACTGACGGATATTACCGAGCTAAAGCAGCAGCAAGAAGAGCTCACTCAGGCAAGGCAGAGTGCGATTGCAGCAACAGAAGCGAAATCGAGATTTCTAGCCAACATGAGTCATGAGATCCGAACGCCTCTTGGTGGCATTGTGAGTTTGCTAGAGCTTTCCGAGCAATATGAAGTGGGTCATGAAGTACAAAAGATTCATACAACGTTAAGCCAGTCCGCTAATAACTTATTGCACATCGTTAACGACATCCTTGATTTTTCGAAGATTGAGGCGGGTAAGCTGACTTTGGATTACCAACCCGCAAGCCTTGATACCTTGACTCTTAGGGTGACTCAACTGCAGGCAAGACAGGCGCATGCCAAAGGGTTGCAATTCAAGTTCTGGCTAGACCCTGAATTAAAAGATTCGGTACTGATGGAAGACATCCGTCTCGGGCAAGTACTGAACAACCTCTTGAGCAATGCGATTAAATTTACTGAGCATGGAACCGTTGGCTTAACGACGAAGTTAGTCAGTCAAAACGATGGCCAGCAACAAGTCTGTTTTGAAGTTTTCGATAGCGGAATCGGCATTAGCGAAGAGCATATTCGAAATCTATTTAGACCGTTCGTGCAGGCCGATGAAGGTACCACGAGAAAGTACGGTGGCTCGGGTCTTGGGTTGACTATCTCAAAGCAATTGATAGAGCAAATGGGCGGGACGCTGAACGTGACAAGTAAGGTGAACTTAGGCTCAACATTTACTATCTCGGTACCTCTGACATCACTTGATGATAACCAGTATCAAGATATGACAGGTAAAGTCGCTTTGCTCACCAAAACCTTCATGCAGCATCAAGAGTTGGAGAGCTACCTGACATCTTGGGGTATTAAGGTGATTACAAAAAGCGTTCAAACCACGAAAGAGTTAGCACATTGGGTAGAGACCATTAAGCCTGGTTTTGTGTTCGTACCACATGAGCTTGCTCAGGCTATTAATACTCCTGATGAGAACGTGAATTTTATCTGTCTAAGCGAACAAGGGATGCTTTCGCCTGCACCTTGTAAGTTAGGTTGGAATTTATCGGCAAACCCATTACTCCCTTCACAGCTAAGACATTGCTTGAGCAATAATCCAACCTTTATCGAAGAAATAGTAAAGGAAGAAAACAACTTACGATTAAGCACCGAATCACGCGAATCGGCGATGGAAAATAATAGGCTGATACTGATTGCGGAAGATCACCCAATCAACCAACAGATCATTATTAAGCAGATAGAGCAGCTAGGTTTTCATGCCGATATGGTGGACAACGGTAGAGAAGCGCTAGCGGCGCTCGATAAGCAGGACTATGGCTTACTTATCACTGACTGTCATATGCCTGAGGTGGATGGCTATGAGTTGACGAAACAGATTCGTTCGAAAGAGCAAAGTCAGAATATACCTCGATTGCCTATCATTGCACTGACAGCAAGCGCCGTTAAGGGGGAAAATGACAAATGTTTTGAGATTGGTATGGATGACTTTTTGTCTAAACCTACCAAGCTCAAAGTGAGTGGTGACACGATCAACAAGCATCTTATGAAAGGCACACCGGTTGTTAGCCAGTTGGCAGCCAACGATGCGAACGTTGAACCTAGCCTTGCGCCTATTGATATTCAAAACCTAATGGAGTTATTTGGAGATCAGGACCTTATCGATCAAATCATCAAGGATTTTATTCAGAGTCACTGCTCAGACTTGCCTTTGTTACTCGCTGCATGTGAGAGCGAGAGCCTAGATGAGATCAAACAAGTTGCCCATAAAATGAAAGGTGCAGCGAAGATGGTTGGCAGTACTGAGATGGCTGACCAACTGCAACAGCTAGAAGATGCCTCTGCAAACCAAAGAGGTGGGTACTTAGAGTATTTCCATGAAGTGGAGCGACTTACGCAGAAGTTACAAAGCTTCTACTCCACGTATGCTCAATAGGCTGAGGGAATACTATGGATCAAAATATTGTTGTAATCGAAGACCACCCCTTTCAGTTGAATGTCATGACCATGGTATTGAACAGCTTGAGTGTCGGTAAGGTTCATTCTTTCGAGTGTGGGTGTAAGGCGTTAGACCACATTGAACAGTCTTCGGTCGACCTAATATTGTGTGACCTCAATATGCCAATGATAGATGGAATCGAATTGCTAAAACGGTTAGCTAATTTGAATTTCAAGGGCAATATCATCATAACGAGTGCTGAAAACCAAACCGTGCTCGATGCCGCTAGTAAAATGTGTAAGGCATTTAATCTCAATTTATTGGGTGTGTTAGAAAAGCCGATTGATCGTTCCCGGCTACTAGAGTTGGTAAGTAGGGATACTAAAAAACCAGAGTCGGCTTCAAGTTCAAATAGAGATATCGTGATCACTGATGAGGACATCGTAAAGGCTGTCGAGAACCATGAGATGGTTTTGCACTATCAACCCATCGTCTGTATTCACACGGGAGAATGGAAGGAGAGTGAATCTTTAATTCGCTGGCAACATCCCCATTATGGTGTTCTCAGTCCATTTTTCTTTTTGACGCGCCTCATTGATTCAGGATTAATGTTGAATGTTTTGAAGCAGTTACTTGAGCAAGCGATTAACGATCAACGCTTCCTATGCAGCAGAAGGTTTGTTTTGAACTTAACAGCGAAAGATATGATCGACGGTGAAATTGTCGATCATATCTTTAAGCTTATCGATAACGGTAGATTAGATGTTGAGCAGATCAAGCTGGAGTTAACGGAGTCCGACCTAGTTGAAAGTGTTGCGCTTGCTTTAGCGTCTACAACAAGAATATGTATGCGTGGTATTCCGCTCGCGATTGACGATTTCGGAACGGGTTACTCCTCATTGAAACAACTCGAGGATCTGCCATTTTCTGCATTGAAACTGGATATCGACTTCGTTAAAAACATCCAGCAAAGCCGCTCTAGTCGAGCAATTGTGAGAGCTTCACTTTACCTCGCTAAATTATTGGATTTAACGACTGTCGCAGAGGGCATTGAAGATATATCAATTTGGACAGATATACGTTCAATGAGTAATAAAGACACACTGGCTCAAGGGTATTTTATTGCGCGTCCGATGCCTGCTGATCAACTGCCTGAGTGGAAAAGTAGCTGGGAAAAGAAAGTAACCGAGTTCAATTTACTGGCGTAGGGGTAATAGGGGAGCCATTTAAACATAAAGTGATATTTGTTTAGTGAATATGTTCACCGATAAAAGTGAACTGGCGGTAACATAATTATCAATTTGCGCTAATTCAATAGAACCTTATGCTACTGTCTCGTTATATCAATATAAAAGTACAATTTGTCGTTCTTTTATCTATTATCTCGCTCAGTTTAGCGGCGATAATTACCATCAATGTTTTTATTCATCGCGATAATAGCCAACGACTAACTCAGTTAGAAATAAGTTATTACCCTGCATTAGAGCACGCCACTAAAATTCACTCGCTGTTGCCAAATGTTCAACAGCAGTTCGAAGCCGCTGTGATCATGGAAGATGAGCAGGCTCTCGATTATGCGCGCCAAATATCTTCTGAACTTCAAGTTGAAGCAAGTAAAGGGGCCAATGTTTTACCTTCACAGGCGCAAGCATTTAACAAGGTGTCGAGCTCGCTAAAAAAGTACACGGACTCCGCGTACGCGTTAAGTCTAGATTTTATTAACTTGAATGACTCCTTCGCGAATCTTACAGCAAGATCGAATACGCTCACTGCTGAATATGATTCGTTACTCGCGGCAAGTGAAATGCTGCGCTCGTCAGCGAGTCAAAATGTCGTAAATACCATATTGCACTCAGAGAATGCCGCAAACGATGCTGCTCAGCAGTCAATCTGGCTTGGCGTTTTCTTTGTTTTGTCTGTCTTTGCAGTGGGCTATGCGATTTTCAAATCTGTTATCAGTTCAATTCTGCTCGTCACTGAGAAAATGCAAGCGATCGCAACGGGAGATGGTGATTTAACCGTACGCATCGATTATTCCGGCAAAGACGAAATCGCAACCCTTGTACAAAGCGTTAACCAGTTTATTGAGAAGCTTCAAGGGATCATCGCAAGCACGTTGAGCATTGGGCAGGAGCTTGAGGTTGTGAGCGACAAAATCCGCAGTGAATCCAATCAAACCTTAGCGTTGAACAGCACCCAACGTGACCACATCGAAGAAGTGACTGACGCAGTTAACAATATCATTGCTCTTATTGAACAAGTGGTTGGCTTTGCATCACATGCCGATTCACAAGCTCAAAAGGCCAATGCCAGTGCTCAAACGGGTACCCAAGTCGTTTTGAAAACAAGCCAAGAGATCGAAGAGCTTGCCACCAATATTCGCGATACCGCCGGAAAATTAAAAGAGCTCGACCAAAATGCCAGCAATGTGGGCTCAATCCTCAGCACGATTCAAAGCGTTGCCGAGCAAACCAATCTGCTGGCCCTAAATGCGGCGATTGAAGCAGCTCGCGCTGGAGAGCATGGGCGCGGCTTCGCGGTCGTTTCTGATGAGGTACGTGTACTCGCTAATAATACTCAACAATCAGCAACCGAGATTAATGCCTTACTCGGTGAGCTTAAGTCTGGTTCGAATGCGGCGGTAGGTGCAATGGACCAAGGTCTCGCAAGCTCCTCTCAAGCCGTTGGAGATGCACAAAACGCTGGTGATTACCTATTAGAAATTAGCGGCCAGGTTGAAGAAATTACCGAGCTGAATCGCCAGATAGCGAGTACCACTGAACACCAAGCTCGCGCTTCAAAACAAATTCATACCCATATGGATGATTTTAGACAGTGCTCTCACCAAGTGTCTCAGTCTACCGATCAACTAGAAGCTCTGAGCCACCAGTTGAGTGGCATCGTGACAGAGCTGAGTAAATCAACATCACAATTCAAAGTATAACGGAGAACAATAATGACTAACTCCCCATTTCGCTTATTGCCTGTAGCAGTGGCGCTTGCGGCATCGTTTGCTGCACATGCTTCAGATGAGCAAAAATTGGCCGAGCTAGAGAAAAAGGTCGCTATCCTTGAAGCGAAAGAGCAAAACTCAATTGCTGATAAATTTAGTTTCAATGGTTTTGCGTCTTTGAACATGCAGCTGGGTAATCAAAACCACGGCTTCATGAAGTCGGAGAATAAAGTACGTTTTGATGAAGGTTCTTTGTTTGGTTTACAAGGTGAGTTCGAAGTTAATGAGTCAACTTCAGCCGTTGTTCAGATGGTTGCTCGTGGTAACAAAAAAGAGAACTGGTCTCCAGATATTGAGTGGGCATTCTTAAGCCACAAAGTGACGCCGAACTTAACGGTTCGTGGTGGTAAATTACGTTTACCACTGTTCATGTACTCTGATTATCTAGAAGTGGGTTACGCACAAGTTGGTGTACGAGTACCTAATGAAGTGTACGGTTCAGTAGTGCTTACTTCTCTAACGGGTGGTGACTTCATTTATGATGTGGAGCTAGATGACAGCACTCTTTCATTCCAAGGCTTTGCCGGTTCACAGAAGCTGTCGGCATCAAAGCATAGCTACAATGCTGATACACAGTTTGATGACATTGCTGGTGGTGTAGTTAACTGGACTGATGATACTTGGACACTACGTGCTGTTTACGCACAGTCTGTGATCAGCTCTTCAACTAACTGGAATGTAAACAGTAAGCCTGTATTGAATTCAACATTTGATGACGAGAAAGCGAAGTTTTACGGTGTTGGTGGTCGATACGAAAACGGCAACCTAATGCTGGTTTCAGAAGTGACACGCACAACCGTTGAAGGGTTCTACTACGATGTGGATGCAGCATATCTAACAGCAGCATACCGTCTAGATGAAGTAACGCCTTACATTACCGTGTCACACATGGAAACGCAGGACGATGACGAGCGAAATGCAGAAGCAAACCGTCAGCTTGCAAATGTACTTCAAAACCCAACCAGTGCGTCTGCGAAATACGCATACGGTTCAGCAAAAGCATTGGCTGATAAGCTAAACACACAGCGCACAACATACAGCATTGGTGCTCGTTGGGACTTCCTACCGAATATTGCGCTAAAAGGTGATATTAGTTACCTAACTGGCTTTGGTTCAACGAATGGTGGTGTAGCGTCGGAATATAAGAACGACGATAACATTTTGTACACTGTAAAAGTTGATGCGGTATTTTAAGGAAGAGAATCAATCATGTTGAAAAAAACATTAGTAGCCGCTGCTCTTCTTAGCAGCATGAACGCATTCGCTGGCCTAGTTGTAGTTGGCAACCCTGCTATGTCTGAGCTTGATGCTTCAACGGTTAAGAAGTTGTACTTAGGAAAAGCGAAGTCACTACAAATTGAAGCGGTTGATTTGGAAGACGGACACCCAAAGAAAGGTGAATTTCACCAAGCTATCACTCAAAAAACCGAAGCGCAGTTGCAAGCATATTGGGCAAAACGCGTATTCACGGGTAAAGGTCAACCACCTAAGGCTGTTGGTCAGGAGAGCCTAGCAAAAGACATGGTTGCTAGCTCGACAAATACGATTGCTTATATCGATGAATCTTTAGTCGATAGTTCAGTTAAAGTGATTTTAAAACTTTAATTTTATATGTGGCGCTCAATATGAGCGCCACTCTTACATTGGCTTACGTTTAAGCTTGTCGTCCTTACATTTAAGATAGCTAGCCTTACTTAACCCTTACATGATATTGCTTAGCTATATGTTATTGTTTCTTAGAGCAATTATTCAGTTTGATTTTAATTACATTATTTAAAACACACATTAAATTTAGATTTCTAAGTTTTGATTATCTAACGGTGTACTTAATGTGTGTTTTTTCATATTGAGATTGTTTCTTAGAGTTATAAAATGTGTGGCAAATGTAAACAAGCGGGTGGGATACAATCTGATGCCAAAAGAAAAAAGAGAAGAAATATTAAGTGCAGCAGAAAAGTTATTTATTTCTCAGCCTTATAATAAAGTATCAATTCGCTCTATTGCCAAATCTGCAGGGGTAAGTCCTGCTTTAATTCTTTATTACTTCAATAATAAAGAACAGCTTTTTGACCAGCTCATTGAAGAGCATACAAATCGATTTAAGGAACAGTTTTCAAAATATCAAAGAGTGGAAGGGGTACAGCTACAACAGCTAATCTCAGAGCTTATTGAGTTTTGGGAAAGTGCGCCAAACATATTTTTATTATTCACTCTTGGTGGTAACTCTTTTAATCACGACAATGTGCAAAGGTTAAAAGAATCTAAGTTCGGTTTCATCTATCACAAAACTCTTGAAAACCTCCTTTATTTAGTTGATGGCTGTAACGAATCCAACTTTCATTATTATCAGATGCTAGTAAGTTCACTGGTTTCTCAGCCTTACTTAGAAACAAGACAGCAAAAATACAATTCTGAGAGTTCGACATTTAACTTGATGCACTATCAAGAAGTTATCGCGAGCTTGTTTAAGAAAGAAAATAGTTACGCATACTGAGTTGTATGTAGGGTATCAAAAGGACTGAAGCCTACGAATTTAGCTCAGCAATGACCTTATCTTAAAACGTAAAAAAAGCCACTCATAGAGTGGCTTTTTGTTTTCCGATGTAATCGAAAATTATGCTTGTTGCTTTTGTAGCTCAGCTTCTTTCGCTTCGTCTTCAATTAGAGAGTCAACGATAACTGCACATGCTGCATCACCAGTGATGTTCAGTGCTGTACGAATCATGTCGAAGATACGGTCTAGAGCGAACAACAGAGGTAGACCTTCGATAGGGATACCAGCCGCCAGAAGAACAGCAACAACTAGGAAAGAAGGACCAGGAACACCTGCTTGGCCAACTGCGCCTAGTGTTGATGTTACGATGATAGCAACGTAAGCGCCCATAGATAGGTCGATGTTGAACAGCTGTGCGAAGAAGATAGCCACTAGGCCGTAGTAGATCGCGTTACCAGACATGTTGATCGTTGCACCTAAAGGTAGAACGAACGAAGCCGTAGAGTTGCGCACACCAAGCTCGTTTTCTACAGTGTCCATGGTAACAGGCAGGGTAGCCATTGAAGATGCTGTTGAAAGAGCAACCGCTTGAGGCTTCTTCATTGCAACTAGGAACTTCTTAGCTGAAGTCTTAGTGAAGATTTGAATCATTAGCGGGTAAGCAACAAAGCCGAAGATCAGGATAGCGGCGATGTAAACAACAAACAGCTTGAACACAACCATCAGTGCGCCAAAACCGAATGTACCTACTGCTTCTGCCATTAGACCAAATACACCAAGTGGAGCGATGATCATTACCTTGTTGATCATCCAAACCATCGCGTCAACAATCGCATTTACGCCATTGATGATAGGATCACGTTTTTCTTTCGCTTGCTTAGAAAGCGCAATACCAAAGAACAAGCAGAAAACTAGGATTTGCAGAATGTTTGCTTCGTTCAATGATTGGAAAACGTTGGTAGGGATCATGCCGGTGATGGTTGCCCAGAACGTTGGCAGTTCGCCTTTCGCAGCGTACTCAGAAGAGAACATGCCTTCTACGCCAGAAACATCGATACCACGACCTGGTTCGAATACTTCACCCATTACAAGCGCTAGCGCTACAGCAAGTGCAGACGTTAGTGCGAAGTAACCTAGGGTGGTGATACCAACTTTACCAGCAGACGAGCTATTACCTAGGCCTGCTGCACCTGAAATTAGGGCAACCGCAACTAGAGGGATAACCAGCATCTTGATCAAGTTGATGAAGATAGCACCCAGTGGAGCGAACATTGTTGCGCTGTCACCCATCATCGCACCAACTAGGGTACCGATGAACATTGCAATAACGACTTGAACGCCAATGTTGCTTAGTAAACTCTTTTCTTTTAACACTTCCATAACCTCTGTGCTACTAAATATAAAATTCCCAGAATTACTTACCAATGTACGTTGTACCATTGGATAAATATTTCGCGAGGAGTTTTACACGTATCCTTTACATTTATCAATATGAGCTGAGATGAAAGTGCGCCAAAAATTGTAGGTCCAACGTTTTTTGGTGTTTTTTTATACCAAGGCAAACGTTTGCCTTGGTTTTCTCTTAGAGTGGTATTGGGTTGATTTATAAATGTGTTGTGAGCGCGTGTTTTGTGAATGAATTTGGTTGTTTGATAATGATAAACATCTATTAACATTTCCTTTTCAAGTTGGAGCTTTTTTTGAGCAGGTAGAAGGTGGTGAACTTAAGCGAGTGTGTTGTGCGAAATTTAGCCTGAACTATGCTTAAGGTATCGATTTATTACCAAGATGTTACCTTTGCGCTTTAAATAAAACGTCTATCTAGCATCTCAGTTGTAAGGAGAGAGACATGACTTTTATTTTAAAGTACTTGTTCGCATTTCTTCTGTTGTTCAGCTCGGTAAATGTTGAAGCCGATGATGTTTGGGTGATTGAGGTGAATGGATGTATCGGCCCTGCAACCAGTGATTACCTAACAAGAGAGATAGAGCAGCAAGCCAAGCTCATCATATTAAAAATGAACACGCCCGGAGGACTGGACTCTTCAATGCGTGACATCATTCGTGCCATTACCACTTCACCCATTCCGATTGCTACTTGGGTTGGACCAGCAGGCTCACGGGCGGCAAGTGCTGGGACTTATATTCTACTCGCCAGTCACATCGCCTCTATGGCTCCCGGGACAAATTTGGGGGCTGCCACTCCTGTGTCACTTGGCGGAGGGAAGGCGCCAGCCAATCCGTTATCTCCTCAAGATGACGCCAATAATGATGATACCACCACAGATAATGAGCGAGGCTCAGCGAAAGAAGAGAGTTCCGAGCAAGTAAAAGCCACTACCGCGATGGAGAAGAAAGTCATTAATGATGCTGCGGCTTACATTGTTGGCTTGGCTAAACTACACAATCGAAATGAAGAGTGGGCAGAAAAAGCGGTAAGAGAGGCAGCCAGTTTGGATTCCGAGAATGCCCTTGAGCTGAATGTGATTGATTTTATAGCCAGCGACCTCCAACACTTGGTCGAAATGATAACGGACGCACCATCCTGATTAATGGCATCAATCAGTACATAGAACTTAATGACGTGGCCTTTGTCGAGAGAGAACAAGATTGGCGCTTTAGTTTGCTCTCGGTAATCACGAATCCGAACGTTGCATACATCTTAATGCTGATTGGTATTTATGGTCTGTTACTTGAGTTTTATAACCCAGGTGTCGGCTTGCCAGGGGTGCTTGGTGGCATCTGTTTGGTATTGGCTATGTATTCCTTACAAATGTTGCCTGTGAGCTATGCCGGTCTCGCCCTCATTTTGCTCGGTATTGCTTTGATGGTCGCCGAAGCCTTTAGTCCGAGTTTTGGGATTTTCGGCTTGGGGGGCGTTGCTGCGTTTTCACTCGGTTCCATCATGTTGATGGACACTGAAGTACCAGGCTACCAAATCGCATTACCGCTAATTATCGGGATAAGTTTGTTCTCCGTTGCCTTTATCGTCGTAACACTCTCTATGTTAGCTCGAGTAAGAAGCAAGCCTGTGACCACTGGGATGGAAGCGGTGGTCGGTGAGACCGGTAAGGTGGTCAGCGGTTTTCCTGGCGCGGGTAGAGTGCTTGTTGCTGGCGAAATTTGGCAAGCTCAATGCACTAGTGAGCTGCAAGCCGGGCAGAGTATCAGAGTCACCAAGCTAACAGGACTTTCTTTAGATGTTGAATTTCTTTCTGATGAGACATCATCGAAAACAGGTTAGTGCTTGATGAGAGGGTTAACTCGAAGAACTTATTCATTGTTGAGTCATCGTTACCATTAGGGGGCGGTTATGTTTATACACACTATAGGTATTGTGATCGTGCTGGTTGTCTTGCTGATCGCCAGTATGTTCAGAGTACTACGCGAGTACGAGCGTGCAGTGGTCTTCTTCCTCGGGCGCTTTTATGACGTGAAAGGGCCAGGATTAATTATCATCATTCCTTTCATTCAACAAATGGTGCGAGTCGATCTACGAACCATTGTATTGGATGTTCCGACACAAGATTTGATCACCAGAGATAACGTATCAGTGAAGGTTAACGCTGTGGTTTATTTCCGAGTACTTGATCCTAAGATGGCAATCAACAACGTGGAGAACTATCTTGAAGCCACTAGCCAGCTATCACAAACCACGTTGCGGTCTGTTTTAGGTCAGCATGAGCTAGATGAGCTGTTGTCTGAGCGTGAAGAGCTCAACAGAGACTTGCAATCGATACTGGATCAACATACCGATAACTGGGGGATTAAGATTGCTAATGTCGAGATCAAGCATGTTGATCTTGATGACAGTATGGTGCGAGCGCTTGCGAAACAAGCAGAGGCGGAACGTTCTCGTCGAGCTAAGGTGATACATGCGACGGGTGAGTTAGAGGCATCCACTAAGCTAAGAGAAGCCGCAGAAGTACTGAACAAGGCGCCCAACGCCATTCAGTTACGTTATATGCAGACATTAACCGAGGTCGCGAATGAACGCACCACAACCATCGTATTCCCGATGCCTGTCGATTTGGTGGATAAAATCACTGACCCAATCAAAGCGACACTCAATGAGGCTGCGATTAAGAAAGCGATGAAGTCGGAAGATTAGCGAGTTTTTCTAGCAGAAATAAAAAAGGCACCACATCTGTGGCTGTCTCTTATACACAAATCCCTAAGCCACGCTTGGGGATTTTTTTTGAAC
>NZ_JAEFCE010000033.1:0-54656 GCF_016406055.1 Vibrio sp. IB15 | reverse complement strand
TTATCTCTCAGAAGAAGGATCGGTCAACCGATCCTTATCTGATCTACATTGCGCCTAATGCGGGACATTTTTTTAGTGGGACATTTTTGGGTAAAGCGACTAAAGCGCTTGCCCGTTAACCGACAATTTCACATCAATGTTGCCACGAACCGCATTTGAATATGGGCAAACTTGGTGAGCGGTTTTTACAAGCGTAACAGCCTCTTCTTGAGCCAAGTCGAGCTCAATCGCTAATGAAACGGTTAAAGCAAAACCACCATTTTCATTTGGGCCGATACCAACCGTTGCAGTTGTTGGCGCCGGTGCAATCTTGATTTTCATTTCTTTCGCTACGTGAAGTAGATCATTTGAGAAACACGCAGAGTAGCCCGCAGCAAACAGTTGCTCAGGGTTCGTTGCTTCACCTGAACCGCCCATTTCCTTCGGGTAGCTTAATGCAACAGAAAGCAAATTATCGTCAGTAGAAACTTGGCCGTTACGACCAGCAATTGCAGTAGCAGAAGTAGTGTAGAGTGTTGTCATTGTCTTAATTCTTAAAATGGTTGTGTAAAATTAAATTGCGCGCAACTTTATTTTGAGGTGAGCTTAATTGATAAAACTTATGTGTGCAAGTATATTTTGTGCAATTTAATTTATTGATGAGGTTATCGTGAGCGACCAAGATGAATATCTAAAGTTAGATAATCAGGTGTGCTTTGCACTTTACAGTGCTTCAAATGCAATGAGTCGAGCTTATCAACCTCTGCTGAAAGCACTTGATCTGACTTATTTACAGTACATTGTGATGATGGTGCTTTGGGAGCAACAAGAGATAAATGTCAAAGCGTTAGGCGCTAAAACACATTTAGATTCAGGAACCTTGACTCCATTACTTAAGCGTTTAGAAGCAAAAGGTTATGTGCTTCGTCAACGTAGTGCTGAAGATGAACGAGTGCGAGTAATTACGCTAACTCTTGTAGGGACTGAACTCAAAGAGCGCGCGCAAACTGTCCCAGAAGAGATATTTTGTTTGTCTAAGATGAATGAAAACGAACTTAAATCGCTCAAAGCGCAATGTGAGCAGTTACTTGACAACTTAACTCAATAAGAACGTCTCTTTAATTCTCAGTAATAACGTTCAAATACTGAAAAAGCCAGTGAGTATCTACTGTTAATAGCAGAGACTCCTGGCTTTTTGTGTTTTGATGTGAGTGTGAGGTACTTGTTTAATCTTCACTCACAAAAACATACATATCACCACGGCAGCGGTTGATACTGTGCTTCTATCTAACCCATAAACCAAGACACGAAAATCAACGCGCCAAAACCGAATGTCGCCATTAGTGCGGTGTCGCCACCCGCAGCTGTGTAGCTGCCCTCGGTTTGTAGGTGAGGGAAGTCAGGTCTACGAACTTTAACTACCATTGCGAGTGGTCCCCAGATAGCTAGGAATACTAATACCATACCTGCATAGTCGAGCATGCTGACGAATTGGCTAGCAAACAATTCAGCCAATACCAAAGGCAGTACAAAGGTCAGAACGTAAGCCATTAGCTTATTGTTGGTTACCGCGTCTTTGTTTTGGTCATACAGCGCCATGGACACGCCGAGGAAAGAAGTCACCAATGCCAGTGCAGAGAACAGAGCAATCACTACTTTTAACCAAGCAGATTGTCCGCTAAACGCAGAGATCAGTTCTGAAATGTTGTGGAACTGGCTGATCGCGTCTGTACCAAGGTTACCGATAATCGCGAACAACCAAGTGAGGTAGCACACGAGCGGAATCACTGAACCTAACAGAATCATATTTCGGATCTGCTTTTGAGTCGCTTCACGGTTGTAGATAACCAGTGACGGGATCACCACCATAGAGGCAAAGCTGGTAAAGATAACCGCGCTGTATTGCACCACATCATTGGCCGTGTATTGGCTAGTTTGAGTGAGGTAATCAAGACGGATATTGCTAAACAGAGAAGCGATAACAATAAATAGCATCACCACCATCATGATGAATAGGCCACGGTTCAACTTATCGATATAAGACTTACCCGCTACCACAATCACACCCATAAATAGGCTGAAAACGGTATAAGCAGCAGATGCAGAGATGTTTACGCCAACATCGAGCAGTAGCTTATGGATGATGTCACCCACGCCCAAGATATAAGCGATCAGCATGCATACTAGCAGTAGGTAAAAGAGTGCATTGATAAAGTGTTTTCCTTTGCTGCCCAGAGTGAGGTAAGCAACACTGCTCATGCCACTGTTGTCTTTAGTTTTAGTACACGCTTCTGCCAATAGGAGAGCTGAGTATGTGGTGCCGATAAAGATAAGTAGCATCAGCACTGAGCTGATCATGAAGCCAAATTGAGCCAACACCATGGGAATAGCAAGCATGCCAGCCCCTAATGCAGTTCCTGAAAGAATCAAAGAACTGCCGAATAATTTCATATTCAAAAAAGCAACCTCTAAGTATCCAATTAGTTTTTAGTTGGATTGTAAATATTTGTTGCCAAGCCTAACAAATTACTCAGTAAAGTTAGGGGTTAAATTCTAATTATTTTTGAATTTTTCTAAAAAATTTAAGCAGGAATTTATGGTGGGTATGAGTGGTTGATTTAAGTATTCATTCGGTGATTTTATTTATCGTTCTGATAACTTTTGTAAATTGATTACCGAGTAATAGGCAGCGGTTTATAGCTAAAAAATCGGTGTTTTAAGTTCAGCTGAATTGAGTCAAAACCTTGCTTATTGCCTGAATTCTTGTCTGGCGCCTTTTCTACATACTGAGGGTTTGTCGTAAATGGAAAGATCCGTTGTCGTAGATGCCACTCGGTAGTTTGACGTTTCGCTCTTATTATCCTCGCACCAATTATGTGGGGGTGTTATGTATCGTTTTCTGTATTGTAGTTTCGCGCTTGTTCTTTTGTATCCAACGGCGATTGATTTGTATTTGGTTGGCTTGCCTCAAATCGCCGCTGACCTAAATGCCTCAGAGGCGCAGCTCCATATTGCGTTTTCTATCTACTTGGCTGGAATGGCAACCACCATGTTGTTCGCCGGTAAATTTGCCGACAAAGTAGGAAGAAGGCCTGTCGCGATTTTCGGTGCGATTGTGTTTGCTACTTCTTCAATGCTAGGTGGAGTGGTGACCAGCGCAGAACCGTTTCTAGCGGTACGCTTTTTCCAAGGCGTTGGTGCGGGTTCATGTTATGTGGTGGCATTCGCCATTTTACGAGATGTACTAGATGACCAGAAGCGAGCGAAGGTGCTCTCGATGATGAATGGCATTACCTGCATAGTGCCAGTGCTTGCACCGGTGATCGGTCATCTAATCATGACGGTATACCCTTGGCCCAGTTTGTTCACGACTATGGCAAGTATGGGCGTAGTGGTGTGTTTGCTGTCGGTTCTAGTTCTAAGAGAAACCAAGCCGAGTGGTAAAGGTTCGGAAACAGCACGGACTTCTGTGTCTCAAATATCTTCCAACGAAACTTTTAAGGAGCCCTTGTTTATCGGCCGAGTGATCATGACCAGCTTAGGAGTAACGGCGATTCTGACTTACGTGAATGTTTCTCCGATGTTGATCATGGCAGAGCTTGGCTTCAACCGAGGTCAATATTCTTATACCATGGCTCTCACTGCATTAGTCAGTATGTTGGTTTCTTTCTCTGCACCATTTGCACTGAATGTATTTAGGCAGAAAAGCCTTATGCTGGCATCTCAAATATGTTTCGTGATTGCGGCTATCTTGCTGCTCGCATCGATTGATGGCGGCTTGGGACATTACGTAACGCTTATCGGTTTTGCCTTCGTGTGTGGTGGCTTCTCGTTAGGTTTTGGCGTCGCAATGAGCCAAGCATTGAGCTGTTATTCACAACGAGCAGGCGTGGCGAGCTCGATACTTGGTGTTTCTCAGGTGTGTACATCAGCACTGTTCATTTGGCTTATGGGCGTGATCGGGCTAAGTGCATTGAATATGTTGGTATTTATACTGGCTGCTGGTGGAGTTATCAGTATTGCTCTAATACTATGGGTAAGTCCTTCCCAAGTGAAAAGTGATTATGAAGAAGCCACTAGCCCGTCTTGATCTCAACCTGCTGTTCACTCTGCAATTGCTGCTGCAAGAGCAGAGTGTTTCGAAAGCTGCCAAAAAGCTTAACGTGACGCCTTCAACTGTGAGTAAATCACTGACTAAGCTTCGAGATTGGTTTGATGATCCTCTGTTTGTAAAAACACCAAGAGGGTTAACACCGACTCCACTCGCGTTAAGTATGGTCAAAGATCTTCAAGATTGGCTGCAGATTGGCAGTCAAATTCTCACGACTCGTGGTGATGACGCGCCCAAAGATGTGCGATTGAATCTAGAGGCGGAATCACCGCTGTCACTGATCATGCTTAACGAGCTGACGCAAAGCGTGTATCAACGCTATCCCAACGCGAAGATAAAAATGCGCAACTGGGATTACGATTCAATAGATTCCATCGTGCGTGGTGAGTCTGATATCGGCTTTTCAGGGCGAGAAAGTCATCCGCGCTCAAAAGAGTCTCTAGACGCGCTGCCTTACTTTATCGATTTCGAGGTCCTGTTCCACGATATGCCAGTGGTGTATCTCAGAAAAGATCATCCGGCCTTACAGGAAGAGTGGAACCTTGAGGCTTTTCTCAAATACCCTCATATCAATATCGTGTGGGAAAAAAGCGAAACGTGGGCGCTGGATGAAGTGTTAACCGATCTACAACTAGACCGAAACATTGCTCTAACTCTTGCAGGCTTTGAGCAGTCTCTGTTTATGGCGGCTCAATCAAATCACTCTATGACGACGGTTGCGCCCAACTACTGTCGACATTACGCAGAGCAACTTCACCCTAACCTAACCTGCTTACCTATTCCGTTAAACGAAGAACATGCCAATAAATTGCTAATTCCTTTCACTATGATTTGGCATAAACGCAATGCCTATAATCCGCTCGTTTTATGGCTAAAAGACACACTCAGATCGCTTTACCAGTTTGAAGGAAAACAGGTAAAAGACGTGAAAAGTGTCTAAAATTCTGTTGACCTGACTACAACTTCATAGTTTATCTTTGCTACCGAAATGAGAGGGGAAGTGCATGTATCGTATCTCTGAACTGGCCGAATTAGTTGGGCTGAGTCGTTCTACATTGTTGTATTACGGCAAGCTAGGTTTGATTGAAGCTCAGCGTCAGAGCAATGGCTATCGTCTTTATTCTGAAAAGGATCTACAACGTGTTCGCTTGTTACAGCAATTGCAAGCGGGTGGGTTGACGCTTAAAGAGTGCCAAGCCTGTTTAGATGCAAAAATCGAACGCAGTTTGTTGGAAAATAGACTCAAGCAGTTGGATGAAGAGTTACTGCAAAAGCAGCGTTCACGAGATCTATTAGCAGCAATGCTAGGCGAAAGCGGATTAGAAGAGTGGCATGAGTCGATGGATAAGCTTGCGCCAGATGCACACCTCGATTGGTTAATTAAGCAGGGCTTTGATGAGAAACAGGCTCTGCGATTGAAGTGGTTATCGAAAGACATGAATGAACATGAACAATATATGGCGGATTTCGGCGCCATCTTTGAAGGATTAGAACGTTTAGGTCCCGGAACAAATGAGGATACGCTTACTGCGCTTTCCCATGTTCCGGAAGCACCGAAGCGCGTCCTTGAAATTGGTTGTGGTAAAGGCATTGCAACCTCCGTATTAACGAACGCGATGAAAAAACATCAGGCTGAAGTGCAGGTCACTGCGGTAGATAATGATCAACCGTGTTTGGATATTCTAAATCAGCAAGCACTAGAACTTGGTCTGGAAAGCAACATCAAAACGGTATGTGCAAGCATGATGGATTTACCGTTTGAAGCTAAGTCATTCGACTTAATCTGGTCAGAGGGTAGTGCTTACATCATGGGTGTCCAGAAGGCACTTAAGCAGTGGCGAAAGTTACTCGCCGATGATGGCATATTAGTCGTGAATGACTTGGTCTGGAACACCGAGAACCCTAGCGAATCGGCCGAAGTGTTCTGGCAGAAAGAGTACCCAGATATGACGACGGTTTCTGAGCGCATTAAACAGGCAAAAGCAGCGGGCTATCAAGTCCTGAATGACTTTGCGATGAGTGATGCCGGTTGGCTTGCCTACTATCAGCCCTTGCAAAAGCAAGTTGAAGCTCTGAAAGCGATGATGCCAAACTCAAAAGCGCTAGCAGATTGCGACAATGAAATTAAACAATTCTTCAATAACAGCAAACTTGTGGAAGGCTCTCAAGGCTCTGTGAAGCGTGATTTTGATTATCACTTTTTTGTGTTGAAGAAAGTACAGTAAGTGAAGAGTACTATGAAATTTAGACAACACGATTCAAGCGAGATCGAAACGATCACTCAACTTTTTACTCAAACCTTTACCGATTCAGAAGGCGAAAATGAAGGTAAAACAGTGGGTAAGCTTGCCAATGATCTTTTAACGACCACGGCTCCAGCAGAGCTACTTTGCTTTGTTGCGGAAGACGATTCTAGTGAGTCGGATACGGATAGTACGATCGTTGGTGCGATTATCTTTACTCCGCTTTCATTTGACGATGAAACCAAGGCGTATTTACTTTCACCAGTAGCGGTGAGCACACAGGTTCAAAAGCGTGGTATCGGCCAACAACTGATTAACTTCGGCTTAGAGACTCTAAAAGAGCAGGGTGTCGAGCTTGCGGTGACGTATGGTGATCCTAGTTATTATTCAAGGGTGGGCTTTGAGCAAATCACTGTTGAACAAATCCCTGCGCCATTTGAGTTGAGCTACTCTCACGGTTGGATCGCTCAATCGCTGACTGGCGGTGAAATCAAAGTGGCGAGCGAACAGTCTAGCTGTGTTGAAGCTTTGGCTCACGCTGAGTACTGGTAGTAATTCAAAAATAAAATCTTAAATGAATGAAAGCCTATCAGGTTCACTTGATGGGCTTTTTTTATTTTTAATCAAAAGGATAAGTTAACAATGACTCGATTTTTAATCGTCTATTCTTCCTTTTAATTTCTTATTAGATATTTATTTTGAACGACTGTTCTATTTTGGTTTATATTGTTTTCACACCAACGGAGAGCAGTCACTAAATCTCCGTAAATGACCAAATTTAGAATCAGAATTGATAGGAATAGAACGATGAGCAATTTCAAAATTCACTCAGTAGAATCAGCACCAAAACAAAGCCAACCTATTCTTGATGGCGCTAAAAAGCAGATGGGTCGAGTTCCAGGCTTGTTTGGTGTGTTAGCGGAATCACCGAATACACTCAAGGCTTATACTCCGCTTCATCAAGCGTTTAGCGATTCATCTTTCGATGCAGAAGAACTGACAGTGGTTTGGCAAACCATTAACGTTGAGCACGAATGTCACTACTGCGTCCCAGCTCATACTGGCATTGCACACTCAATGAAGGTTGACCCGGCAATTACTGAAGCACTGCGTAATCGCACGGCACTTCCAACAGAAAAGCTGCAAGCTCTACACGACTTCACGCTAAGTATGGTTCGTAACCGTGGCAATGTGCCAGCAAACGAAATGGAAGCATTCTTCGCTGCGGGTTACGGCCAACAGCAAGTTTTAGAAGTGATTCTTGGCCTGTCACAGAAAGTGATCAGTAATTACGTAAACCACGTTGCTGAAACGCCAGTAGACAAAGTATTTGAGCAGTTCGCTTGGCAAGGTTAATCGCTTTTAATTAAGTCAGGAATGATAATGATGAAAGCCCCGCTCAGTTGAGCGGGGCTTTGTTATGTTCAGGGTCTAGCCTGTTTTAGTGGAGCAGTTAACGTGTATGTTTGGCGATCAACTTCGCCAGCGTTGCGACTCCTTCTTTCCAGTCCTTGTTCTCTTCAATGTTCGCGACAGTAAAGCGCAGGCAATGTTTGTATTGGTCGTGGGTGCCAAACACAGTGCCGGGTAAGATACCTAACTTATGCTTCAAACAATCTTGGTAGACGGCATAGCTGTCGAGTGATTCGGGGAGCGTTATCCAGTTTATAAATGCTCCCTCAGGTTTGGAAAGATGGTAGCGTCCTACAAGATGAGGGTAGCTATCTAAGGCTTGAATCAAAAGGCTTTGAAATTGCTTTTGGTTGGTTTGATAGAGTCGCTTCATCTTAGATAAATGACTGCGATATTTGCCAGTGGTGAGAAACTGGCCGACCGCTGATTGCATCAGGTTGGAGCTACCCATGTTGTCACACAGTAGGTACTTTTCGATTAAAGGTTGATAGCGACCGGAAAGCAGCCAGCCAACACGCAAGCGAGAGTCCAAAGTCTTGGATAGAGAGTTCACGTAGATCACTCGTTCTTGGTCATCCAGTTCTTTCAAGCTCGCAATCGGAGCATCAAACGCCAAACTCCCGAACACATCATCTTCAATAATCGGCAAAGATCCGGTTATCTCTAATAATGCTTTTCGGTTGGCAAGTGGCATTCTAGATCCTGTCGGGTTGGTAAAGTTTGGTGTCAGCAGCAGCGTTTTCACTTCCCATTTATCTAAGGCATTTTGTAGTGCTTGAATATCGATTCCATGGCTCACACTGCTTGGTATTTCAAGTGCTTGTAAGCCTAGTGATTCCAATAGGAGTAAGTTACCAAAGTAGCATGGAGACTCAACTACAACGATATCGCCCGGTTTGGTTAACGCGCGAAGTGCTAAACTGATCGCTTGCTGCGCGCCGTGAGTGATCGCAATCTCTTTCGATCCTGCAGGTACGCCCAGATCGTGGGTGATCTTTAACAATTGTTTTACTAATTGTTCGTCGCCGGGCGGCAGTTGGTAATAGCCAGGAAGTTGAGTCTGCAAGCGGCTGTGGCGACCAATTTCAGCGTACAGACTACGAATGGCGGGGTTGTTAATGTTTGGGTGAGCAGAGCCTGCTTGTAACTTTAAACGCCCACTGGGGCGGGAGAGTACAGATTTAGTGACAGATAAAAGGTCAACTTTTTGCGGCTGGCTCGGTGCATCCCAACTTGTGATGTTGGGGGCTTTAACGCGATAACCCGACTTGGGAACGGAATATACCCAGCCCGTCGCTTCCAACTCTTGATAGGCACGAATCACGGTGTTTTTGCTTACACCCAGTTGCTCGCTTAGTTGTCGGATTGAGGGTAAGCGATCGTCAGGGTGAAAGAGCCCTTTATCGATTTGAGCCTTAATATGTTGCTCGGTGGCGAGATATTTATTACCGCTGACTTCTACTTCCACACTGTTCTCCTTTCTACCGATTCTCAACCTGTAACCATTTAAAGTATTATATCTGTATCTTTATTAGTTATCTGTACCCAACTAAGGTAACAGCATTGATGAAGAGTTGACCAGAGGTTTGTAATGCTGATTAAAATGATTCCGTTTGTGTTTGTAATATTGTGGTCGTCAGGCTTTGTTGGCGCTCGTCTTGGTGTTGAATACGCTGAACCCGCGACGTTACTTTCACTTAGGATGGTAGCTAACGTGGCGCTGTTCTTGGTTTTGATTGCAATCCTTAAACGTCGTATCCCTCGTGGTCGAGCATTTTTTCATGCGTGTGTAGTTGGGATATTGATTCATGGTTTTTACCTCGGTGGTACCTATCTAGCGATTGATATGGGGATGCCTGCAGGTTTGAGCTCTTTATTGGTGGGTCTGCAACCTATTCTTACCGCGCTGATCATGGTTAGCTGCACCTCACAGCGTTTTAACTTTGCGCAATGGCTTGGTTTAGCGCTTGGCTTTGCGGGTATTAGCTTGGTGTTAATGGGTAATATTGAATGGCAATCGGATGACCAAAAAGGCTTGGCGACACTGTTATGCTTAGTGTCACTGGTAGGTATTACTTGCGGCACTTTATATCAAAAGCGTTTCTGTAAGGGGACAGACATGGTGGGCGGTGCAATGGTGCAATACTTGGCTTCTGCAGCGTTGTTCCTGCCTTTTGCGATGCGCTACGAAACCATGCAAGTGAACTGGACGGTAGAATTTACGTTAACGCTGATTTGGCTGGTGGTCGTTCTATCTTGTGTCGCAATATTGTTGTTACTTTACATGGTGGAGAATGGGGCGTCTTCAAGTGTCGCATCGGTGTTTTATCTCGTACCGCCGACAACCGCAATTCAAGCGTGGCTTATCTTCGGCGAGTCGTTCGACATCTATGGCGCAATGGGTTTTGCGTTGTCAGCCACTGCGGTTTATCTGGTGGTGAAGAAGCCCGAATTGATTAGGTTCCGAAGACAAGCAGCTTTAAACCGTTAAAAATAAAAAGAGCCTGAATATTCAGGCTCTTTCTCTATCAATAACTTTCTAGCGACTATCGATTAGCGCTTCATCAAGCATGCGTAAGCCGTTGTAAACGGTGCTTCTTGGTATTGTTTTAGGCCAGTCTCTTTGAACTTCATCATTAGAGGGTTACGCTTCAGGCTTTCTTTGATGTCTGCTGGAGAAACTACTTCAACGTTTAGGCCGTCGATCAATTGGATCGCTGCTTCTAGTTTGAAGCCGAAGCCACCGCCAGCAAATTTGCCTTTAGTTTGGCGTTGGCGAATCACTACTTTTTCTACTTGGTAATCTTCCATTAACTTTGCAAAAGAGAATTGAAAGTCTTTCATATTCTGTGTGTCGTTAGCGTCGCTGATAGAAACCTTAGAAACTCGGCAATCAGGAATGTTAAATACACCATCTGACAGAGAAAGAAGACAGATGACTGCATCGTTACCTTTGATTTCAACACCACAAATTTTCATGTTCTTACCTACTTATTTTAGAGCCCTATATTATGGTGTTATTTCTAACACTTCTCCACTATTTGAGAGGATTCGTCACAAATAATTCTAAATTAGTCGATATTTGAACCCAAAACAAAGCTGCTTGAAAAAGTCCGATAGCCAAAGGTAACTGATATTTATGGGTAAAGTCTTCTGATTAAGGTGACAGAGATCAGTAACTTCAATACACTGCATTGGTATCCGTAGTTCAGCACAAGGTAAAGGCATGGCCAATTGGGAAGGAGTTAGTGAGTTTGTTGCAGTTGCAGAGCGTGAAAGCTTTACTGGTGCAGCGCAGAAGCTTACTACATCGGTCGCTCAAATTAGTCGCAGAGTAGCAAACCTCGAGGAGCGTCTCGCGGTGAAACTGCTTAACCGAACGACTCGAAAGGTTTCATTAACTGAAGCCGGGCAGCTATATTATCAGCAATGTAAATTGTTAGTCGAGGGATTAGAAATTGCGGAGTTAGCAGTTACTCAAATGCAATCGACACCGAAAGGATTACTGAAGGTGACAGCTCCTGTGACTTATGGCGAGCGCCAGCTTGCACCATTACTCCATCAGTTTTTAAAGCTTCACCCTCAAGTTGAGTTAGAGCTAATGCTGACTAACCAAAAGCTTGACTTGATCGACTCTGGCGTAGATGTTGCGATTCGCCTGGGTCGATTAGAAGATTCAAGTCTTGTGGCGAAGAGGCTTTCGCAACGACAGCTCTACGTATGTGCAAGCCCTGACTATATCGAACGTTACGGTGAGCCTCACACAATCTCCGAATTGAGCAATCATCAATGTTTGGTTGGTGGTTTTGAGCATTGGCGCTTTAAAGAAAATGGTCGTCCTCGCTCGGTGCGTGTTAATGGGCGTATTAAGTGCAATAGTGGTTTGGCTTTGTTAGAAGCAGCAAAGCAAAGCATAGGTTTGGTACAGTTACCAGAATATTATGTGAGTGAAGATCTAGACTCTGGAGAGTTAGTTGAGGTGCTTTCTGATTATCGAGACGATAAAGAGGGTATTTGGGCGCTTTATCCTCAAAATCGTAATCTGTCTTCAAAGGTACGTCTACTGGTGGACTTCCTTTCTGAACAATTAGATTAGTTTTGAACAGTCTGTTCATAGACGTAAAAAAGAGCTGAAGAAACTAAACTCTGAAGCTCTTTTGTTAAGGTTATTTTTTTATTGAACGCTTCACATCAGACCGTGAAACGGTCGACCAAGTGGTAAAGTTCATTCGCGCGGTTATTGAGGTTTTGGCTACCAGCGCGGTTTTGGTTGGCTAGCGATGCCGATTGAGAGCTTTGGTCTGATATGACGACAATACGTTGAGATATCTCTTGGCCGACAATGTTTTGCTGTTCGGTTGCTGTCGCAATAAGCGAGTTCATATCCATGATGGTATCGATCGATTCTTGGATCTTCGCCAGTGCAGTTGCGGCAGCGTTCGCCTCTTCGACGGTTTGAGTACTTCTATTCTGACTTGAATCCATCGCTTTCACTGCGGCATCTGAAGCGGCTTTTAGCTGCTCAATCATTTCATGTATGTCACCTGTACTTTCCTGAGTTCGGCTCGCCAGCTTACGAACCTCATCGGCGACTACTGCAAACCCACGGCCTTGTTCACCTGCTCGAGCGGCTTCAATTGCAGCATTCAGTGCCAATAGATTGGTTTGCTCGGCAATGTCTTGAATGACAGCTAACGAAGAGGAGATGTTCTGAACATCGTCTTCTAAACGAGACACGACAGCGTTAGCTTCCGACACCTCACTGGCTAAAACAGCTACTGAATCAGCCGCCGCGTTTACGATTTGCTGGGCTTCTTTGGCATTGCCCTCTGCAAGCTTCGCTGAATCCGCGGCTTGGCTAGCGTTGCTTGATATCTCCTGAGCCGTTGTTGTCATCTCTGTCATAGCGGTAGCGACTTGTTCAGTTTCTTCCCGTTGCCCTGTCGCGAGTTCATCAACTTGAGCTGCGCGAGAAGACATGCTGGATGTTTCAGACACAACTTGTTGACCTACCTCGCTTACACTGCGAATAATGGTTTGCAGGTTAGTAACAAAAGCATTGAAGTTCTCGCTAAGCTTCGCGAATTCCGGTACTTTGAATGTTTCCATTCGAGCTGTTAAGTCGGCTTCACCAGTTGCGAAAGCCTTAATTGACAGGTCGAACTGTTCTATGGGCTTCATAATAGTACGGTTTACAACAACGGCAAATAGAGTAACCAATAGAGCGATCAAACCACAAAAAAGTGTAATCGCGGTGAGTGAGCTTTGTAGTGCAACGTTTGAACTCTCTTTCATCTCGGCGATGACTGCATCAATGTCGTCTGTGTAAAAGCCAGTACCAAGCATCAAGTCCCATTGCGGAATAAATATTGAGTAGCTGAGTTTTGGTAGTGCTTCCGACTGGCCAAGTTTTGGAAAATAGTAGGTAGTGAATTTGCCAAGCTTTGAGTTCTTAATAAGATCACGAATCAGGTAATGGCCTTTTTTATCTTGCAAGTCATAATAATTTTTTCCAATACCATCGGTATTTTGCCCTGCGAATATTCTCACTCCTTTAGAGTCGTAACCAAAGATATAGCCCGACTCGCCATACTCTAGTGTTCTTAAGGTTGGCAAGGCATCTTCTAAAGTTGCACCTCGTTCTAAGAGCGGGCTGATAGAAGACTGGGCCATTTGTAGATAAGCTTTAAGTTCCTTTTCTTTCATGGCCATCATTTTGCTGCGTGTGGATTCGACTTGTTGCGCGGTCAGCGCTGCACTCTTCATATATGTTACGCTCATCATTCCGATGGCCATCAGTAGCAGAGGAATGAAAGAGAGAATATAAAGACGTTTTTTGATGGTTAGGGTCATGTCTACTTCCTGTTTGATCGTCTTGTGCAATTTTAAAAACACAATATGAATGCAGTTGCTATTTGTAAATGAGCTTATTGATGAATTGTTACCCCAGAGCGATTTTGTTTTATAAATATGATGGCTGTTAGATGTTTGTTGTGACATTTGTTCCAATCAGGCTAGATGGTGAAAAAGTCCTTTTTGTTCGGGCCTTTTGTTTCGATGCTTTTGAATTCGACGTTGCTTTGTTAGAATGCGGCGCTTTGTAGCACCCTGCTATGTCTATTCGTTAAGTGAGAAAGATTCATGAACAAAAGCCATGTGACTATTGGTTTAACTAACCCTAAAAGCCCGACAAACGTGGGTGCTGTCATGCGTGCGGCTGGTTGTTATCAGGTCGACGAAGTTAAATATACAGGGCAACGCTACGAAAAAGCCGCTAAATTTCACACTGATACCAAGAGTGCTACGCGTACTATTCCGCTGACGGGCGTTGAGTCGTTTTTAGACAACCTTGACCCTGAAACCAAGATTGTTTGTGTGGAACTTGCGGAAGGTGCTACGCCACTGCCACGTTTTAAACACCCAGAAAACGCGATTTACATTTTTGGCCCAGAAGACGGTTCTATTGCTCAAAACGTGGCCGATCGAGCTGATCACGTGGTTTACGTTCCAACGGTTGGGTGCATGAACTTGGCTGCAACCGTGAATGTGCTACTTTATGACCGCCTTGCTAAGTCAGATGAAATGGACGAGAGTAACGAGCTGATTAAAAAAAGCCGCGATAACCGCAACCACTTGGTTATCAAGGAGAAGTGCTAATCTGACGCTCGTTGTTAGATGTTTTTAAAATTCAATATCGCTAAAATCGAAGGTAAACAGATTTAAAATATATTTGACGATGGCAAATATAAAGAAGATGCTCGCAATAGATAACGCGGCATAAATTAACGTTGTCATTTTAGTTACCTTTATATTAGTTAATGTATTTCAGTAATAAAAAACCACCTAACAAGGTGGTTTTTTATTTTAAGAGTTAAGGCTATTGACGTTTCATCTGATGCAGAGAGTGCATGATAACCAATACAATGGCGGCAACAGCGCAAGCCAAAAGCGTCAATGCTAAGTCGGCGAACTCGGCTGCTCTATGTAAGCCAAAACCAATAATTAAGTAATAGAACAGGCCTAATAGAGCTCCAGCACTGCCTAGGTGGTCGTGATATTTAGTCAAGGCACCACTAAGCAAATTAGGTAACGCAAGCCCGAATGATAGCGATACAAATACCATCGGGATGAAGAACCAAACGGATTCCTGCATGATAAACACACCAATGCCTGCAACTAGTAATAGGCAAGACGCAAATGCTACAATTTTGTCATGACTTAAATGCATGCGAATTAGCTTCATATTAATGACAGAACCTAGTACTGAACCCATCGCAAGAATAAAACCGGTATTACCAAAAAAGTTCACACTTGCCCCTAATTGCTCAAACATAAACGGGGCAATACTGTAGTACGAGAATAGTGCTATATTGAATAGTCCAACCATTAACGTTACGTACCAGATGTGTGCATCAGTTAGCATTTTTAAAGCAACAGAAATTAGGCTGTCTCGTTTTGTATTGGTTGGCTTTGTTTCTGGCAGCTTACTTAATGACCAAATCAGTAAGGCAGCCACAAGTAACACCATAGCCATGAATACCCATTTATAGCCACCCACAGATGTCAACCAACTACCGGCTAGCATCCCAACAACAGGGCTTATACCGATAGATGTACCCACAATCGAGAATACGTGGCTGAGTTCTTTACCTTGGTAGCCATCACGAATAATAGTTTGGGTGCAAACAGAGCCAACAGCAGCACCAAAGGCACAGCAACCAAACCCTGTGAGCATCAAAGTAAAAGTCGGTGCTAACATGGTAAACAGCGCTGCAATGATAAAGACGGTCAAACCCAGTAAGGTTGAAACTCGTCTCCCTATAACATCACACATGCGACCCCAGAATACGACTCCGAACGCAAAAGCAATAAAGAATATAGACATCGCTTGTGCCGCTTCACTACCGCTAACCCCAAAGTGATTTTTTACAGAAGTCAGAGCTGGGCTATACATGGTTTCTACTATTTGTGGAAACATTAGCAACACAACCGCCAATGGGATCGAAATTTTTCCAATAATCTTGTTCATTTTTTTGTTTTCAAATACCTCTAATTAAAATCGCAATGATTTAGTTATTTCCTGGACCTTTTAATAAGGGGGTAACAGAACAGGTACTATTCTAGGCATTATGTGCTAATGTCTTATAATGAGATTTGGACATAAAATATCGAAATAAGGACAAGCTGCTCAATGGCATTGATTTCAGAACAAGATGACTTTTGTGCTGACGACCATAACGGGTTAGTCGTTGGTGTTGCAGCTGAGGTTTCTAATCACGCTTCCGGCATACATTTTCATGACAAAGACCAGTTAATGTTTTCGAAGCACGGATGCATGACAATTACATTGGAAGATGTGAAGTATGTATTACCCCCAATGAGGGCTGCATGGATCCCGAAAGGCGTCCAACATGATGCTCAGATGACCAACATTACCCAATATCGCTCACTATATTTTGATCAATCCTTGTCAGAGCGCTTACCTAGAGGTGTGATGATTTTCGATATCACTGCGTTAATGAGAGTCTTGATAGAACGAATGGCGTTTTGGGCATTTGATAAGCCGAATAATGAGCAAATTAATACGTTGAATTTGTTTATCGAAGAGTTGAACGACTCGCAAGAGGTGTATTTGTCGTTGCCGTTACCTCAAGATCACCGTCTCAAATCTTGGTTATCTGATATTGATAACAAAGATTTTATGGCACCGTCGTTGGCACAATTGAGTGAGGTTGTTGGAGCGAGCGAAAAGACGATCACTCGGATCTTTAATAAAGAAACCGGGATGCCATATCAAAACTGGCGTCAGCAGTGGCGCTTGTTGGGCGCGATTGAATTGCTGTCGAGTGGCATGCGCATATCGGATGTCGCCTATAGGTTGGAGTTCTCTAGTGACAGTGCATTTATTCATTTCTTTCGTCAGAAAACAGGGATGACACCAATGAATTACATGACCAAGACATCCAACGCGGAGGCTATGTAACCTTCGTTAATGTCAGCCTCTAATCGCAATGTATATGTTAGTCTAGTGGCTTAATTACGCTCGCGAATCACAAGGACATCGATTTGAACCTAAGACAATTGGAAGTCTTTTACGCCATTATGCAGACCGGAACCGTATCTGGAGCAGCACGTAGCTTGCATGTGTCCCAGCCTAATGTGACGCGTATTTTGGCGCACACTGAGCAGCAGTTGGGGTTTGGCTTGTTCGAGCGTGTCAAAGGTCGATTGGTACCAACGGTTGAAGCGAAAACCTTGTTACCAGAAGCGGAGAAGGTCTACCAACAATTAGGCCAATTTCGCTCTTTGACCAACAAAGTGAAGCAAGGCCATCAGCACTTACGTATTGGTGCGCCGCCGATTCTAGCGACCAAATTGCTGACTCCGGTAGTCGCCCAAATGTCTCGCGAGCAAGAGCTCTCTTTTGAGTTGTTAACTGCCAATCGCGACGAACTGTGTTCAGGGTTATTGAAGCATGAGCTTGATATTGCTATCGCATTTGGAGACGAAGCACCGCCAGCGATACTGTCAGAAACGCTATTAACCAAATCCCTTCAGGTTCTAGTTCCATCTAACACCGTAGAGCATCTACCGACAGAGTTAACCCTTGATGACTTAATCAATTATCCGTTACCAATTATCGGGCTTGATAGTCGTGACCCCTTGGGTTTGCTGCTCCATCAAAGCTTGATTGCGCGAGATGAGCATTATCATCACCCAATATCGGTACGCGGATATAGCGCTGCGGCGGAGCTGGTTAAGCACCAAGCAGGGTTTGCGATTGTTGATCCGTGGACGGCAGAACAGTATCAAAATGACGATGCAGTCTGTGTGTTGCCACTTCAACCAGCTATTACTTTCTCAGTATCGACTCTATGCGCTGAGCATACGCCACAGTCGATTGCAGCTAAACAGTTCATTTCAGCACTGCAGCGCTCATGTTATTAGCTAAGTGCTGTTAGCTGATTAGTTTACCGTCTCCAATTACTACCCATAACATCATGTTATAGGCACGCGATAAATAGGCATTCGGCAGGGCTCAACTTCTTAATTAAGGTAAATCCATACAAGGACTCTTAATTAGGAATACACATGTCTATCGCTCAACCTTACCTTCTTTTTCTTGGGGATGTTACTGACCCTCTGGCTGCAAAAACAGCTCGTGGTATTCATCAGTGGCGACCAGAAATCTGCCTTGGTCAATTACGTTTAACAGAACAGACCGTTTCTCTTGGCTTGACGGATCTGACCTTGCAACAGGCACAAGCGCAGGGAGCGAAAACGCTCGTGATTGGCACTGCAAACCCGGGCGGCGTTATCCCTGACTCATGGCAACCTACGATATTAGCCGCTGCAGAAATGGGATTTGAGATTGCATCCGGCATGCACCAGCGCTTGAGTGAATTCTCACCGCTTGCTGACATGCAACAGCGAGGATTGATTAAGCTTCATGATGTACGCCATTTTGATGGTGTCCTCAACGTGGGTAATGGTAAACCTCGTCAAGGTAAGCGCCTGCTCACTGTCGGAACTGATTGCTCGGTAGGCAAGATGTTTTCTGCACTGGCGATTGAAAAATCGCTTAAAGAAGCGGGAATATCTGCTCAGTTTAAAGCGACAGGGCAGACTGGCATCTTGATTGAAGGCTGCGGTATTTCGATTGATGCTGTGGTTGCAGATTTCATTTCTGGCGCGGTCGAAGCGATTAGCCCTGAATTTACCGACCACGAGTGGGACATCATTGAAGGACAAGGTTCGTTGTTCAATCCATCTTTTGCTGGCGTGAGTTTGGGTTTGTTGCATGGCGCTCAAGCTGATGCGTTGGTTTTATGTCATGAAGTAGGGCGACCACATATTCGCAACCTTCCGCATGCTAAATTACCAACGATAGAACAGACGATTGACGTTAATTTGCAAGCGGCGCGACTGACAAATCCAGATGTGAAGCTGGTGGGTATATGCCTGAATACATCTGCGATTAGCATTGAAGAGGCTGAGACATTGTGCCAAGAATGGACCACACTTTATCAAGTGCCCGTGACGGATCCAGTGCGATTTGGTGTACAACATATTACTGATCATTTGCGACATTCACTTTAACGATTTCATCATTTCTACGTTTCCATTTGTTAAAGCGAACATCAACCGAGTGAAATTATGAAGATTACTGCAGAACCTATTACTATCGCGATGCAAACGCCTTTTCGCATCTCTCGAGGCAGCCGAACAGAGTGTCATGTTGTTCGCGTTTACATCGAACATAATGGTAAACAAGCGCAAGGCGAGTGCACGCCTTATCCACGTTATGGTGAGTCATCCGAGTCTGTGTTGGCGCAAATTCAACAAGCTGCTAGCTCTCTTGAAACGGCTTTTGAGCGTGGTATGACCGATCCTGAAGAATTACGAGATCATCTTCAGTCTTTATTGACTGGAGGGGCTGCACGTAATGCTATCGATTGTGCGCTTTGGGATTATCAAGCGCAGCAGAACGACCAGATCTTTCCGAATCGCTTGTTCGAGTTACCAACGCAGATTGTTACCGCAATGACAGTCTCGATTGGCACACCAGAAGCGATGGCAATACAAGCTCGAGATTATGTGGCGAACGGTGCGAAACTCTTAAAAGTGAAGCTTGATGGTGAGCAAGTAGTAGAGCGTGTGCGCGCTGTCCGAGAAGCGGCTCCTGGGGTTAAAATTGTACTGGACGCCAATGAAGCGTGGGCAGGGCTGAATCTTGAAGAACTGTTTAACCAATTGGCTGAGTTTGATATCGCGATGATCGAGCAACCTTTACCACAACAGCATGATGCCTCGCTGGCACACATCAAGCATCCTATCCCACTGTGTGCTGATGAAAGCTGCCACACCACGTCGCAGCTTTCGTCGCTATTGGGCAAGTATGAAATGGTCAACATCAAGCTGGATAAAACTGGTGGTCTGACAGAAGCATTAGCACTTGCCGAAGAAGCGCAAAGGCTTGGGTTTACTCTTATGTCTGGCTGTATGCTTGGCACTTCATTGGCCATGCGTGCAGCGCTGCCTATTGCTGTGCAGTCTGAAATTGTCGACCTCGACGGCCCTGTATTACTTGGTCAAGACGTGTCGCCAGCACTGATTTATCAAGATGGGATGATCATTCTTTAACTCGTTGAGTCTCGGCTATTAAATTGACGTGATATTGATGAAATCGCATAGGTGAAAGCCTATGCGATTTTTTATATTGATAGAGTAATCACGTTTCTGTCGGTGAAGTCACTTTCTTCTCTCTCAAAACAGACAGTCCGGGGTTTATAAAATAATTGTTATGGTGTTTTATGTGAAATGTTAATGATTGCTCTTGTTTTCATAGTTTCACTAAAACTATTTGAAGTGGCTTTAAGTCGGGCTAACCACCTAACTGATTGAATCATTGACCTTTACTGTTGGTTTTTGATTAGAAGAAGGTGGGGCGAGTGAGTAGTCGTGTCTCAGAGGTGATAGACAACAAGGACCGTTTTGAACGTCCATTTCCGATAAAGATTCCGCGTCGTAAGTGGTTTGGCTGGAAAGGCATAGAGCTACGTTTGGTGCTGGCGTTAGCCATGTTATCGATGACTACCATCTTCCTCTCGGTAGTCTCCAGTTTCACCTTTGATAACCTAAATCAACGCCTTGTTGAGCTAAAAGAGAGTGAAATCCCCGCTTTAGATAACGCAGCCCGCTTAAATGACATGGTGCGTGTCATTATCACAACCTCATCTCAACTCAGTGATGCGGAATCCAATTTAGAGCGTAAACAAGCGATGCTTAAAATTGAAGATGCTATTTCAGTTATGAATAGCGTTATGGTGCAATTTCCGGATTATCACTCCTATTTTAAAGATCTTATTGCTCAAGTTAACAATAGCCTCAGTCTGTTGTACCAAAGTGAGATTGAATCTGAACAGCTCAACCAAGAACTTCGAAATCTACTCGAAGGCTTTTACCCGCTATTGCAGCAAGCCAGTGATTTACTCGATAGCTTGCCTGATTCAGCCAAAGAGCAGGTTCAATTCACGCAATTAAAGTCCCTGCTGTACTACCAATTAGGCTTGGTAGAAAAACTGTATAACGACGCCAGTTTTAATGAGCTGGATTACACCAGTTTACGACTTGAGCAGGTTGGAGAAGAATGGTGGCAGCTATGGGTAAGTGGCGATCTAAGAAGTGATTTTCCAACATTGGACAATCAACTTACCGTGATTTACAACCTAGCCTCAAGTGATAGCAGCTTGTATGGGCTGAAAAACAAAGCGCTCGACCATCTCTATCAAGAGCAATATTTCTTACAAAACAGCCGTGAGCATTTGAATCAGTTAACGGTACAAATCGAACGTAACACTAGCCAAGTGAACCGCAATATTGATCAGTCGATTCAGCAGGCGCAACACTCTTTGCAATCGAACCAACGTTTGTCACTTTTTCTCTCTCTTTTTAGTGTGTTAGCTGCCGCGGCTATCTCATGGTTCTATGTGCGCAAGAGTATTTTGGAAAGGCTATTACAGCTTAAAGACAACATGTTCGCGATTTCTACGGGCCATTTAGATACCGAAGTCGCGATTCGTGGCAAAGACGAAGTGACGCAAATGGCTAAGTACTTAAAGGTATTTCAAACCACCGCCAAAGTCGTCAAGCAAACCAACCGAAAATTGGAGGCAGAGGTAGAAGAGCGCACCTTAGCCGAGGCCAAGCTGCGTGTTACTCAGGATGAGCTCATTCAAGCTGGAAAACTGGCCGCGTTGGGGCAGTTAAGTGTCGGCATTACTCACGAGATCAATCAACCTCTGACCGCAGCAAACAGTCACGTTCGAAGTGCTCAATTATGGTTAGGTAAGCAAAGGCCAGACAGAGCAGAAGAGAACCTGAAAAAGATCGAGATCTTATTAGACAAAGTGGCTGCGATTACACGTCACTTGAAAGCCTTCTCACGCAAGAGTGACGGCAAAATTGATAACGTCGAGGTGGAGAAGGTGATTGGCGATGCGATCGACCTCTTTGAAACTCGGCAGAGTAGGGTGTCAATTCAGTATTCCCTACAAAGCGATCAAATGGTGCGAGCCAACAGCATTCGCTTAGAGCAGGTGCTGGTGAATTTAATCAGCAATGCGTTGGATGCCGTTGAACACAGGGAGCGGCCCCAGCTCAGCATCTCCACTCAAGAGTATCTGAACACTATTCAAATTGCAGTTAAGGACAATGGATTAGGAATACCCGAAGAGGACATTCCTTATCTGTTCGACCCATTTTATACCCGTAAGATAACCGGTAAGGGGCTCGGGCTCGGTTTGTCTATCGCATACAACATAATTAAAGACTTTGGCGGCTCGATTCACGTCGAATCGATTGAACACCAAGGCACCACCTTTATCGTCACTCTACCAAAAGGCACAAACTCATGACTTCAGAAAAACACATAGTTCTTATCGACGATGAAACCGACGTTGTTGAAGCCGTGAGTGAAATGTTGGAACTCGAGGGTTTCCGTGTCACTAGCTTTACCGACCCAAACCTTGGCCTAAAATCCCTCAAAGCAAATAGTCAGTTGGTGGTGCTGTGTGATGTGCGAATGCCACAAGTTGACGGGCTTACGTTGTTGAGCTCAATCCAACATCGCGCAGCCAATGTTCCGGTATTACTGATGAGCGGGCATGGTGATATTCCGATGGCGATAGAGGCGATGAAGTTGGGTGCGTTCGACTTTCTGGAGAAACCTCTCAATGCCAGTGAGTTGGTAGAAAAGCTCGACTTGGCGTTGGCACAGTGTCAGCACAACAGCCCTGCAACGTTAGACGACGAACGGGATACAGAACTACCGATTGAATCTGTGGTTATCGGGCAATCCAAAGCGATGGACACCATACGTAAGCAAGTGCTTGCGCTCTCTCATACTGGCGTCGACACCATCATTAACGGCGAGACTGGAACGGGCAAAGAGGTGATTGCTCGCGCCTTACATCAGTTTAGCCGTCGTAAGGCAAAGCCGTTTGTCGCAATAAACTGTGGTGGCATGACAGAGAGCATTATTGAGAGTGAGCTGTTTGGTCATGAAGCGGGCTCGTTTACCAGCGCCAATAAGAAACGCATCGGCAAAATAGAACAAGCCAATGGTGGCACTCTTTTCCTGGATGAAATTGAAAGCATGCCGATTGCAGTGCAGATTAAGTTGCTACGTGTGATTCAAGAACGAGTGATCGAGCGTGTTGGTGGCAATGAATTGATACCTGTCGATATTGTAGTCGTCGCTGCCAGTAAAGCTGACCTCGCAAGCCTCAGTGAATCAGGTGAATTTAGAGCCGACCTCTTCTATCGCTTAAATATTGCCAGCCTTAATCTCCCGCCACTGCGCCAACGCAAAGAGGACATTCAGGTATTGTTCCGCCACTTTGTGATTCAAGCAAGCCACAAATACAAGACGCGTCCTTCGACGATTTATCCCGAACAGATACAACAGTTGTGCCGACATGAATGGCCCGGAAACGTACGTGAGTTACGTAATGTTGCCGACCGATTTGTACTCGGCATTGTCGGCGATGGCTTTGGTCTGCAATCGCCAATTTGTGAATCGACTGGGGAAGATTTCGCCTTTGAAAAGCAGATGGAGCAGTACGAGAGAAATGTATTAACCGAAGCCTTGATAGAGAGCGCAGGCAATATCAATGAGGTATCAAGCAAGCTGAATCTGCCCCGAAAAACGCTTTATCGAAAAATGAAGAAACACCAGTTGGATAAAGAGAGCTTTAAAGCCTAACTCATTAACTTGGTTCTTGAGGAGCAAAGAGCAAACATAAACCAAAAGACAAAGCGGAAGAAAAAGCACAAGACAACAATGACCCATTTATCATTTAGTCGAATGATTAACTGTTTCAAGTAATTGTAATAAAAGAGTTTTAACATTTGGCACAAAGCGTGCAATCCCAACATTGTGGCATCAGACCACATGAGGTCATATCAGAAAAATAGAAATGACCGGATTAAGGAAATTAGAAAAATAATTGCTTGTTGCAAGGAGATACAAACATGAAGCAAATACTGAAAGGTTCGATTGCTCTGATACTCGGCGTTAGCTCAATGACAGCATGGGCGGCGACAGAGTCAGCAAACCTAGGACCTCGTCCCCTCTTTTTAGTCAACAATATGGACGAGAGCCCTTTGAAAACCAAGCTGCTCAGCTGTAGCGAAGGGCCTTTTCATCGTAGTGATTTTTCTATTGGGCATCGTGGAGCTGCAATGCAGTTTCCCGAGCACACTAAAGAATCTTACTTAGCGGCGATTCAGATGGGAGCCGGTGTCGTAGAGTGTGATGTTACTTTCACTAAAGATAAGGAATTGGTGTGTCGACATTCTCAAAGTGACCTGCACACCACAACCGATGTATTGGCTCACCCAGAGCTTGCTAAGAAGTGTTCAGTTCCATTTAAACCGGCGAACCCTGCGACAGGCGAAGATGCTCAGGTTGAGTGTCGTACTTCCGATTTCACGCTGGCGGAGTTTAAGACGTTAAAAGGAAAAATGGATGGGGCGAACCCGAAAGCAACCACAGTCGAAGAGTACATGAACGGCACTCCGGGTTGGCGAACGGATCTATACAGCCAGAGCGGGACGTTGATGACACACGCAGAAAGTGCGGCGCTGTTTAAAGAACACGGTGTGAAGGTGACACCTGAATTGAAATCGGCAGCGGTTGAGATGCCTTTCAATGGCTTCAGCCAAGAGATGTACGCGCAAAAGCTGGTGGATGAACTAAAAGATGCGGGCTTTGCACCTTCAGAGACTTACTTGCAATCGTTCAACCTAGATGATGTGAAGTACTGGATCAAAGCAGCACCAAAATTCGGTAAACAAGCCGTTTATCTTGATGACCGTGTTTACGAGCAAGCGGACTTTGTCGCTTCTGTTGAGAACATGAAAGAGCTGCACGATGCGGGTGTAAACATCATCGCGCCACCCCTGTTTGCTCTGGTTGATCTAGATGAGAATAACGAACTGGTTGCATCTAATTACGCTAAGCTCGCTAAAGATGCAGACCTCGACATTATCGCATGGACTCTGGAGCGTTCAGGCCCACTAGCGCAAGGCGGCGGTTGGTACTACAAGAGCGTGAAAGATGGTATCAACAATGATGGCGACATGATGAAAATGCTCGATGTGTTAGCACAAGATGTGGGTGTGATGGGCGTATTCAGTGACTGGCCTGCAACGGTCACTTACTACGCAAACTGCATGGACAGCGACGCCTAAGTTATCTGGATTATTGAAGAATAATAAGAGAAAAAGCAGTGAACCAAAGAGCCTTCGGGCTCTTTTTTTACCATCAAGGTTGATGGGACAGAAATGACCCAAATGATTGGTTTTGAGTTGGACATCAATGACTCAAAAGATCTTGGTTAGTTTGATTTTTGTTGTAAGTCATTGAAATTTAGCAAATAAAAATATGGCACGAAGGCTGCAATAGCGAAGGTGACTTTCAACAATAAGTAAAAGTAAGGTTTGAATATGAAAATCAGTGTTAAAGGACTGTTAATCGCTAGCTCATTACTACTTCCTTCAATGGCTATGGCAAGCGACTGCTCTAGCCGTGGTGTGTTAGACGATCGATACTGTGATGAAAACCAAGATTTGGTGGCAGATTCACCAAAGAATCCAGACGAGTGGAATGATCCAAGTACGCTTGTGTTTACCTACACACCAGTAGAAGACCCAGCGCTATACAAAGATGCGTTTGCCGACTTCCAAGCTCACCTAAGTAAAATCACAGGTAAGCGAGTGATCTACTACACGGTGCACTCGAACTCTGCACAAGTAGAAGCGATGCGTTCTGGTCGTTTGCACGTTGCTGGTTTCTCTACGGGTCCAACTGGTTACGCGGTTAACCTAGCGGGTTACGTTCCAATTGCAGTGAAAGGCGATGAGTCTGGTTTCCAAGGTTACAATCTGATCACCATTGTGCGCAAAGACAGTGGCATCAACACAATGGCTGATCTAAAAGGTAAAAAGGTTGCACACACTTCTGCATCATCAAACTCTGGCAACCTAGCTCCTCGTGCGTTATTCCCAGCTAAAGGGTTAGTGCCAGATGAAGACTACAAAGTGCTGTACTCAGGTAAACACGACCAATCTATCCTAGGTGTCTTCAATGGAGACTATGATGCAGCACCTGTGGCATCTGACGTGTACGATCGTATGGTAGCAGCAGGTCGTGTTGATGATTCTGAGCTTAAGATCATCTACCGCAGCCCACGATTCCCAACGTCTGCTTTCGGTTACGCTTACAACCTAAAACCAGAGCTAGTTGAGAAGATCAACGAAGCCTTCTTCAGCTACCGCTTCACACCAGAGATGAGTGCATCATTCAAAGGTGCAGACCGTTTCTCGCCAATCAGCTATAAGGAAGAGTGGGGCGTAATTCGTGATATTGCTCATGCGACAGGCACGGCTTACACCAAAGCAGGTTTGAAAAAACTGGCTGAAAAAGACGCTGCTAAACGCGCAAAGAAAAAAGCCGCTGAGTTAGCGAAACAAGCAAACAACGGCTAACCCTTAGTTCTCAGAACACTTACCTCAACCAATACCAGTTACTTACTACGATTGGTACCAGTATCTATGCCCTCGCGGGTAGGGCATAGATCATTCTAAAATTCGCACAAGGAAATGCAGTATGGCCGTAGCAAGCTATGACGGAATAAAGATCAACAACCTATTTCATGAATATGTGGCAGGCAAGCCAATCCTTAAAGGCATTAATATTGATATCGACGAGCCTGGTATCATCGCGATTATCGGACCGTCAGGTACCGGTAAAAGTACGCTTCTACGTTGTATTAACCGTCTTAATGACCCTAGCCAAGGGGAGATCATTTTCGATGGTGCCGACCTGACTCAACTAAAAGGCCAAGCACTTCGTAAACAGCGCCGCCATATCGGCATGGTCTTTCAAGAGTACAACTTGGTAGAGCGTTTAACGGTTATCGAAAACGTGTTGAGTGGGCGTTTAGGTTACATGACCGCTTGGAATGCGTGGCGCCGTAACTACTCAGCACAAGACTTAGCAAAAGCGTTTGAGTTACTGGAATTTGTTGGTCTGCAAGATTTTGCAAACCAACGTGCCGACAGCTTATCTGGCGGTCAAAGGCAGCGTGTTGGTATTGCTCGTGCAGTAATGCAAGACCCTTATATCCTTCTTGCTGATGAACCAACCTCATCACTTGACCCGAAAACCGCGGTTGAGATCATGGAGTTGATGGAAACCTTTGCCGAACAGAAAAACATCCCGGTGTTGGTGAATATCCACGATGTGAACTTAGCCAAGCGTTATGCCAAACGTATCATTGGTATGTGTAATGGCAAGGTGCATTACGATGGCAGCCCAGAAGGCATCTCAGAGGAAGATCTGAAAATCATCTACGGAGGTGAGTCATGGCTGGATTAAACCCAAGTTCGTCGCCAAGTCTTTCGCAAGCTAACCGTGAAAACCCGTTTAAAGCGTCGTGGACGAACCGTGCGATCATCGCTGGTGTTATCGCTTATTTGTTCTATAGCTTTTCGACATTGGGGCTGACGTTTGAGCGTTTGATCATCGGCTTTGGTGAAAGTGAACGATTACTATCTCGAATGTTCCCGCCGGACTTTTCACGTACCAGTTTGCTATTGAGTGGTCTCGCAGAGAGCTTGCAGATTGCGATTATTTCGAGCTTCTTTGGCATTGTGATTTCATTATTCCTTGGTCTACTTGCTGCAAGAAATATGATGCCAGCGATCGTCTCAACGCCGGTCCGTGCTTTTATCGCCTTATGTCGCTCTTTTCATCCAGTGATCATCGCCATCTTATTTGTAAAAGCGGTGGGCTTTGGGGCGCTAGCTGGCATCTTGACCTTGGTGTTTGCGTCGATAGGCTTCATCGCTAAGCTTTTCGCTGAAGCGATTGAAGAGATCTCTTTTAAACCGGTTGAAGCAATTAAAGCGACTGGCGCTAGCTTTGTAAGTGTCATTCTGTATGCCGTGATGCCGCAGGTTTTCACGCGATTTATTGGCTTTGCAAGCTATCAGTTGGATTCTAATCTGCGTAATTCGACTATGGTGGGCATTGTGGGGGCTGGCGGCCTTGGCGGAACACTTTTCTCTGCATTCCAACGTTTCGACTATGACTTCGTTGCCGCTATCTTGCTCACCATTATCGCACTGATTCTTGTCGGTGAATTCCTTTCCAACATTGTTAGGAGAATCTTCTAATGACAACTGCATCTATCGATAGAGAGTGGCAGCGTTTTACACCTAATGAACGTTTGGCTCGATTCGCCGTTTACCTTAGCCTAGTGTGTGCCATTGTTTGGTCTTGGCAGACGGTGGAAGTGATTCCTGAATTTCTTTTTGACGCGCCTGCTCAGTTCGCTGATATGTTTCAGCGTATGGTGCCAATGGATTACGCTTTTTACCCACAAACGATCCACGCTGCGATGATTGAAACGTTGCACATCGCGACCTTAGGTACGCTGTTTACTTTGGTGTTCGCGATTCCTTTGGCGTTGTTGAATGCACCAAACATTACTCCCAATAAAGCGTTGAACTGGTTTGCTCAATTTTTCCTTGTGTCTTCACGTTCGGTGAACTCACTGGTGTGGGCATTACTGTTTATCGCACTGTTTGGCCCCGGTGTTCTCGCCGGCATCATGGCAATTGCAATTCGCAGTATCGGCTTTGTAGGGAAGCTGTTAGCGGAAGCCATTGCCGAAGTGAACATGGGGCCTATTGAAGCCTTACGCGCAACGGGTGCTTCGTGGATGAGTATCTTGTTGAAAGGGTATTGGCCACAAGTGATGCCAGCGTTCTACTCAATCGTGTTATTCCGTTGGGACATCAACGTTCGTGAATCTGCGGTATTGGGTTTGGTGGGCGCTGGTGGTATTGGCGTGGTGCTTAACGATGCGCAAAACCTTTTTGAATGGCAAAAAGTTTCGATGGTATTAGTGAGTATTTTTGCGGTGGTTATCGTTGCAGAAGCGGTGGTTATCCACATCCGTAACAAACTGATTTAATCGGTGTGTTGTGTTCACTATGTTTTTTATGACATGTGTTTCGTGTGAAAGTTGAGAGCTTGCCTATCTAGCATTTTAAAGCTCAAACGACCCTAGGTAATTCGGTCTACCTAGCGGTCGTTTTTTTATGCGGTGTGTTCTGTATTAAACTGTATTAAACTGTATTTAACGGAGAGCGAGCGCTTAGAAAATACAGTGTTTCGCAAAGTCACCCGCTTCATTCGCCGTCCAGTCACCTTTTGGTTTCTCTTTCATATCTTCACACCAAGCTTCACTGCCAACTTCTGTACAAGCCATTAATTGAGTGGCTAGGAAAAGGATCAACGTGACTTTCTTCATAACAATTATTCCGTTTGGGCTAGATTTCGGATAACTCTATCAAATACTACTGATGATTGTCATAGCTATCAGGGGCCGGCGATATAGATTTGAGCTGAAGTCGCGATTTGGTAACGAGAAGGGATGACGGAGTCTCAAGATCGAAAAAGCCAGCAACATGTGCTGGCTTTGACATTCTTAATAAGCTTCTTTTATCGGTAAGCTTTGACTACTTGAGGAGTTATACCAGTTTCATCTCTTGGATGATGTCCGAAGCAATCTCTGGCTTGGTACTTGTTGGTTTCTCGTGTAGATCTGCTTTCAATTGTCCCTTACGGTTGCTTAGGCCAGCTTCTAGCTTTTTGATAGCTGATGAAATAGCTGGGTACATAACGTCATCTGTCGCTTTTGCTGTTACACGTACACCTTCGTAGTTGGTGAACACTTCAACCTGATGTTGACCATGTTCTTTGGTAATGATGATGTCGCAGCTGATCAGTGATGGAAAATGGTTAGATATCTTTTCGAACTTACCTTCGATGTCTTTACGTGAGTCGTCGTTAATTGATACGTGATGTGTTTGAACGTTTATTTTCATAAATCATACCTTTCCAATGACTGTATCATTTAAACGTAGCAAACATCGGATAGATTAACCAATAGAGAAAGTACACATGTGTGATTGACTTCAGTGTTATCAAATAATCTCTACTTACTCCCTTGAAAGTCCGAATAACTGATCGCATATTATGTTTTGTGTTTTCGAGACATGTTCAAAAATACTCCATCCTTGATGATTTGCTCTAATTATGAGCGCCACTCTAGTGAATATCTCTTCATCGGTTTTATAATTCCGAATTTGTCACTTGGCTAACTTCTTTTGTTTTTGATAAATAAGTTACCACTAGACTCTAATTTATAGACACTCAACTGCCCACTCCATATTGAAATTTGCTTCAAAGCTTCGACAGGTCTGAGTAACGCACTAACTATTTATGCATTCGTCACTCAATATCACAATTACCATCAAGGACTGCGGTAGTTTATTGAGATACCTGTTAGTACGGAATACCATAACACCGTCGTTAAATTTGGATCCGTTACCATGAAAATGCCTGTTAAATTGGCTGCTGTTGCAGCTTCACTTTCTTTCGCTTTTAATGCTTTTGCTGCGCCTGTTGAGTTTCAGAAAATTCCAGAGATCATGCAGCAATTTGAAACTGCAGAGCTGTACGTTAAAAAGTCTGTGACGCTAGGCCGTTTGCCTGCTGAATCTGAAATAGGCACTGAATTCCCGACCTACGTTTCTGACGGAAAAGGTGGTTACAGCTTAGAAACGAACAACGAGATGACGGACGATGTGGTTATTGCAAGTATGCCTAAGGCGATTGTTGATGATGTTTTCAACCAATGGTTGGTGCCAAAAGAGACGTGGATCAGCAGCTATGGTTCACTGCCAACGTCGACCACTGAGTTCAAGCCGTTTAACCGAATTAAAACCATCAAAGCGATTAAGATTGATGCTGAAATGCTTGAACTAATGGGCAGCGAAGATGGCAAAACAGCCGTGATTAAAGTGAGCTGGGATGAAAAAGGGATGAAGGTTTATAAGGAAGGTTACTTAGCGGATTATGAGTACGGTATTGCTCCTCATGAGATGCAAGAGAACTACGAGCTAGCTCCTAAGTAGTTTTATTCAATTCCGAAAAGCGCTCTGGTTTGCAGGGCGCTTTTTTATTGCTCTACCAAAATATGACTTAACTCACACTTTTCTGACATTTTACTGCTCGTTATGCTAGTATGCGCCGCTTGTCTTTGTAATTGATAAAAAACGCATTACCAAAACAGTCTTTTTCTGTTTATCTGCTTGTAATGACCTCATTCAGTTTGGCCTGACTTGGCCGAACATCTGCATTTTGCTCGGACGCAAAGAGAGTAGTTCTCACTACTTCACTATGTACATTTGAGAGCACCATCTATCAAAGGCCTTTTAGAAACAGCCTAGTTAGCGCGAACTATGTTCTGCGTGAAGGGTTTCGTTTTTCCAAAAATCCCCCTGGCGCCAAGTATTGCTTGGTTGCTGAAAAGTAAGGAGTCTATATGACGTCTACGGTATCTACATCCGTACCTACATCTCCAGCTGGTAATACAGCTTCGACAGAGAAAGAAGTAAACCATCCATTTCTTTCTTTGGTCATCATGGTAATCGTTGCAGCAATCGCAACCTACTTTATCCCTGCAGGCGAGTTTGAACGAGTGGTTATGAATGGCCGCACGGTGATCGACCCAGACAGCTATACACTATTGGCAAGCAACCCAACAACATTAGCCTCTTTTTTCGAATCATTTTTTAAAGGCTTCAAATCCGCTTCTGGCGTGATGGGTGTTGTGGTGTTTGTTGGTGGTGCTTTCGGTATCATCAAACACATGGGGCTGCTAGACGCTTCGGTCGTCGCGCTTACCACTAAGCTTAAAAAGCAAGGCTTGTATGTGATCGCACCAGTGATCATGACGGCGATCTTCTTCAACGTAACCTTCACTGGTATGCGTGAATTGGATGTTATTTTCATCTCGTTGATGATTCCGATCTGTATCAAGCTTGGATACGATGCGATCACAGCGTTAGGTGTTGTGCTACTGGCAAGTTGTGCGGGTTTTGCTGCGGCGTTGGCGAATCCATTCTTCACGGGGATTGCACATACTATCGCTGAGCTGCCTTTGTATTCAGGCATGTGGTATCGCTTTATTGTCGGCATGTTTATGCTGCTGACCGGTGCTTGGTATGTGTTGAATTACGCAAGAAAAGTAAAACAAGATCCAACTAAGGGTTTGTTACACGGCACGGGTTACCACTACGAATCAAACGTTGAAGCTAAATCTCTGACGGTTCGTGAGAAGCTAGCAGGTATCGCATTCTTAGGCGTGTTCGCATACATGATCTTAGGTACTCTGACGATGGGCTTTGGCTTTACTGAGATCGCAGGTGCGTTTGTGGCAATGGCGATCATTCCTGGCTTGGTGGCAGGATTGTCTCCTAACAAGATTTGTGAATATTGGACTAAAGGTGTCAGCGATGTATTAGTTGCGGTGTTGATCATCTTCTTTGCGCGTTCGGTGTTGACCATCATGGAAGACGCGAAGATTGTCGACTCGATTATCTACTACCTTGCGCAGATCATTTCAGGCAGCTCTAAGCTTGTTGCGGCGGCAGGTATCTACTTCTCACAAGCTGCGATTAACCTGTTTATCCCGTCGGGAAGTGGTCAAGCGGTGATCACCATGCCAATTATCATTCCACTGGCAGATATTGGTGAAGTGACTCGTCAAGTTGCTGCGTTGGCGTCTCAATTGGGTGATGGTATTTCGAATTACATTTATCCAACCAACGGTGGCTTGCTGGCGGTACTGGCGATTGCGAAAGTCCCTTATGGTAAGTGGGTGCGTTTCTTCTTACCGCTATTCTTGTTCTGGTCGGTGGGCGCTCTGATTTCAGTCGTGATTGCTCAAATGATTGAGTTAGGTCCATTCTAAGGCTCGGGCTTTAGTCGGATAAGTTTTGCTTGAAACAATCCAATAACTATAAAGGCAGCGAAATCGCTGCCTTTATAATTTGAGGTGAAGCTACCCGAGGTAGAGCATTACTCTTCAAACTGATAAGAGGAGGGTACGACGATGACACCTTGTTTCGAAATGTGGAAACGCTTGGCGTCCGCAAGGCTATCAAGACCAATTTGGGTTCCATCTGGTACTTTCACGTTCTTATCTATGATGCAGTTTTGAATGTGGCAGTTTCGTCCAATCTCAACATCTTCAAACAAGATACTATCAATCACGATTGCCGCGTTGCTCACTTTTACCTTCGGGAAGAAGATAGAGTTTTGCGCTGAACCACCTTCAATCACTACGCCATTCGCGATCATCGAGTTGATGAAAATCCCTTGATTCCCCTCTACCGAAGCGATGGTGCGTGCGGGCGGCAGTTGCGGCTCATATGTACGAATTGCCCAATCTGGCTGATACAAATCGATTGGCGAAGTTGGCTTTAACAAATCCATGTTCGATTGATAATAAGAGTCGATCGTACCCACATCTCTCCAGTAAGCATCTTGGGTTACGCGCCCTTCTTCGTCACCAAACTTATACGCATAAACACTGTTGTTGCCGACTAACTTGGGAATGATGTCTTTACCAAAATCATGGCTTGAATCTGGGTCTTCTGCGTCTGCCAATAACGCCTGGGTCAGTACTTCTTTGTCGAAGATGTAAATTCCCATAGAAGCCATACTTCGTGTTGGCCTGCCGGGTACGCTCGCGGGGTAACGCGGTTTTTCGGTAAAGTTATTGATTTGTAGAGACTCATCTATCTCCATCACACCAAATTCCTTGGCCTCATCAATCGAAACCTCCATGCAGGCTACCGTTAAGTCAGCTTCATTCTGCTTATGTTGCTTGAGCATTGGGGCGTAATCCATCCGGTAGATATGATCGCCGGATAAGACCACTACATGTTTGGCTTCACTACGCGACAGCAAATATAAGTTTTGATAAATCGCATCGGCTGTGCCGCTATACCAGCTGTCACCTGTACGCATTTGCGGGGGAACATTAGTGATGTATTCGCCGAGCTCGGGGTTAAGCACCGACCAACCATCACGTAAGTGTTTTTGCAAAGAGTGAGATTTGTACTGAGTCAGTACCAGTATTTGGCGAAGCCCGGAGTGCAGGCAGTTCGCGAGCGTGAAATCGATGATTCGATATTTGCCACCAAAAGGCACCGCAGGTTTTGCGCGGTTATCGGTGAGAGGGGAAAGCCGAGAGCCAACACCGCCGGCCAGAACGATTGTTAGAGTGTCTTGCATAGTCAGAACCTCAATGTATTTATGATTATGCATATGGTCCTGCAAGCACTAAGCCAAATGTAACCCATTGAATATTAAAAGAGGGAATGAAGATTTCTATCCTGTTGCACCACATTGATGCATTTAGAATATTAGCTTGCTCTATTTTGATCCAAAGAGATCCGAGCAAAGTGAAAAGGTAGAGTTAACAAAGTGATGTGCGGAAAAGTCGCATTACAAAACTGTCAATAAAATGAAGGGATAAAGTGATCGGGTTGATATAATTTTACATAAGTAGTCACAACCTTTCACAAATTGATTTCCATCAATAAAGTAGGGGTATTCTGTGATAACTTGCACGCAAAATAAGAAATGATTACTCATTCACCAATAAAATGAAGCCCTCAAGGAAATAATAATGAAAAAAACAGTATGTGGTATTGCGGTTATTGCGGCTCTTATGTCAACGAATGTTCTTGCTCATAAAGAAGGTGATTTCATCATCCGTGCAGGTGCAGCAACAGTATCTCCAAACGACAGCAGCGGCGCAGTTTTAAATGACCCGAATACAGAATTTTCTGAAGACTCAAACACTCAACTTGGCCTGACTTTCGGTTACATGTTCACTGACAACATCAGCTTTGAAGTATTAGCTGCGAGTCCTTTCTCCCACAATATTTCAGCTACTGGTCTAGGTGAAATCGCTGACACGAAACACTTGCCGCCAACTTTCATGGTTCAATACTACTTTGGTGAAGCGAACAGCGACTTCCGTCCATACGTGGGTGCTGGTATCAACTACACTGTATTCTTCGATGAGTCACTAAACCAAGGAGCAAAAGATCTAGGTTTAAGCGATCTGTCTCTTGATGATTCTTGGGGTTTGGCAGCAAACATTGGTATGGATTACATGATCAATGAAGATTGGTTCCTGAACGCATCGGTTTGGTATGCAGATATCGGTACTACTGCAAAATATAAGTTTAACGGCCAACAGTTCTCAACAGACGTTGATATCGACCCATGGGTATTCATGATCGGTGGTGGTTACAACTTCTAACCTACGATTCAGTTTACTAAGGCGCTCAAGCACCAGCCAGCTTGTGCGCCTTTTTTATTGTTAATGAATTAGTCACTGTAACGCTTTGTTGTTATGGGTAAAGTAGACCTATTGTCGTCATCTATTATTCATAAAACAGAAAGATAGCTGTCATAACCACCTCATAAAATCGCGATTAAAATTATGGAGGATATATGAATCGCAAAATCAATAAGCTGACTTTATTACTACCTATCGCAGTGAGTTCTGCTCTCGCTGGGTGTTCTCAGTCAACATCATCTACGACTAGTACACTCTCTCAAACCTCACTTGATTCTTTGAGCCTCCAATGCCAATCCAGCCAACAGCCAATTACAAGCGATGCTGAGGTTACCGGGCTTACTCTGGTGGGCAGTTCCCTTGCTGACGCTCCTTTCGCAACTTCCGCAGCAGAAATTGTCAGCTACGATTCATGTACCGATAAGCTTTATGTGGTTAACGCTCAAGCTCAGAAAGTCGATGTGTTGTCGATGAACGCTGATAGCGCCCCGACATCTGAGGGTTCTATCGACCTTCAATCAGCCGCTACGGCTTCGGGTATTAATATCGGAGCTGCGAACAGCGTGTCGACTCATCAAGGATTAGTTGCGGTCGCGATTGAAAATGCGGACAAGCAACAAAATGGCATTATTGCTCTGTATCGCTCAGACACACTAGAGCTGATCACCACTTACACAGCTGGCGCACTGCCAGACATGGTGAGCTTCTCGAAAGACGGTCGTTACATTGCTTCAGCCAATGAAGGTGAGCCGAATGCGGATTACAGCATTGATCCTGAAGGTTCGGTGACATTGGTGGATTTAGCGAATGGACCGATGCAAGCGAAGGTCACTCAGATTAATTTCAAGGCATTTAACCAAGGTCAGCCTCGTCACCAGGAATTAACCGATAAGGTTCGAATTTCAGGGCCTAGTGCGACCGTTGCTCAAGACCTAGAGCCTGAATACCTAACGTTTGCTGACAACGGCAAACTCTACGTTGCCCTGCAAGAGAACAACGCACTAGCAGCGATTGATGTCGCAACGGCAGAGGTGGATGCGATTCTTGGTTTAGGCGGCAAACCTTGGGATAGCGCGCAATTGGATGCGTCGAATAAAGACAAAAATATCGGCAACCTACAAAACTACGCGATGTTAGAAGGACTTTACATGCCAGACAGCATCACTAGCTACAGTGTCGATGGCAATACCTACATCGTGACGGCGAACGAAGGTGACGGCCGCGAGTATGGCATCAAGACAACGCAAAAAGAGTGTGACGATAAAGGCTTTGAGTGGGATGGCGATGACTATAAAGGCACCGAAAACTACACCACAGAGAAAGACTTTTGTATCGCTTATGTTGATGAAGTACGTGGCAAGAAGCTAGATGTTGACGCTAACCATCCATTGGCTGGAGCGTTGAAAGATAACAAGCAACTGGCTCGCCTAAAGGTGATTAAGCCACAAGGAACACTTGCTGCTGACCAAAAGGTTCAAGCATTCGGTAGCCGCTCTTTCTCTATTTGGGATGAGTCTGGCGAGTTAGTGTTTGATAGCGGTGATGATTTCGCTCGAATCGTTCTTGAACAAGATCCTGCAAACTTCAACAGCACCAATGATAACAACCAAAGTGGTGACGATCGTAGCGATGATAAAGGGGTAGAACCTGAAGCTATCGAAGTGGCTGAGATCAACGGTAAGCACTATGCCTTTATCGGTCTTGAGCGCCAAGGTGGCATCATGGTTTACGATGTAACGCAGCCTAAGAACGCAAGTTTCATCAGCTACGTGAGCAACCGAGACTTCACACAACCAGTGTGCACTAAGGTTGATGAAGACGGTGATTGCGACAACGATACTTACAACTTTAAAGCGGGTGACCTAGGTCCAGAGTCAATTAAGTATTTCACTCGTTCTGGTAACCACTTTATTGCGGTTGGCAATGAAGTGAGTGGTAGCACATCAGTTTATCGCGTTGAGTTCTAACCTGGCTTATTACTAGGTATTTGATTGAATCAAAACAAAAGCGCCACGACTTGTTAAGTCGTGGCGCTTTTTAGTTCATAGCTTATTGAATCGCTGATTTAGTCGCGATAACAAAAGCCTATGGCTGTTGCTTAGTCGGCGCTAGAGCGATTTCACGGATACATACGTTCTGTGGTTGTTGGTAAGCGAATGATACAGCGCGAGCAATGTCGTCAGCTGCCAATACGCCGCCCATGTCTTCTTTCCAAGAATCGTAACCGTCTTTGATCTCTTGAGATGTTGTGTGAGACAGAAGCTCAGTCTCTACCGCACCCGGTGCGATAGTAGTAACACGAACATTTGAAGCGGCAACTTCTTCACGAACGTTCTCAGAGATAGCGTGTACCGCGAACTTAGTACCACAGTAAGCTGCGTGGCTTGGGAATGTTTTCTTACCCGCGATTGAGCTGATGTTGATGATAGTACCTGTGTTGCGTTCCATCATTGGAGCAAGTACAGATTGCATGCCGTTTAGAAGACCAATTACGTTCACATCGAACATTGTCTTCCACTCTTGTGCGTCTTGAGTATCGATTTGACCAAGAAGCATTGCGCCAGCGTTGTTGATAAGTGCATCTACAGGACCAAACTTCTCTTCACCTTGTGCGATTGCTGCATCAAAAGACGCTTTGTCTGTTACGTCTACTTTCACTGACAGTGAATTTGGTAGGTTCAGTGCTTCAAGGCGGTCAATACGGCGAGCTAAAAGTAGCAGAGGGTGACCTTCATCGCTTAGACGACGAGCGATTGCTTCACCAATACCAGAGCTTGCACCTGTAATTACGATTAGTTTTTTCATTTTATTTCCTCTGTACTTTTATTGCGTCGGTTGGCTACGACGTATTGTTTAAGTGCATTCGAATCAAGTGTTTGTTGTCTTGCTTCGTTGCGATGGAGGTATATTAAGGAAAATAGTATTGTTGATATATAGCGCTTTACTTGAAACACTGTTGCTGTGGTGCGACAATAAAGCGTCTATCTCATAACTCCATTAGTAAGCTGGCGACTATGCTTAATCAAATTAACCTGTCTGATATTCGTTCTTTCGTGCTGATCGCTCGTTTAGGTAATTTCACCAAAGCGGCGGAGGAGTTGGATGTGTCGCGCTCCCACGTATCACGCCAAGTAAGTAGCCTAGAAAAGCAGATGGGTGTAACGCTGTTTATCCGCACTACTCGAACCTTGAGGCTGACTCACGCAGGGCAAGATTTGTACACGAGATGTGAACAAGCCTTAGATAATATAGACCAAGCGCTGATTGCTGCGGTTGATGATGTCGAAGAGGTACGCGGTGACATAAAAGTCAACTGTGTTGGCGGTTATTTGGGGGAGGTGATCATCGCGGATCTGGTCAATGAGTTCATGCAGCTCTACCCAGATATCAGCATCAGCCTTGATTTCAGTAGTAACCGAGTCGACTTGATTGAAGACGCTTTCGATATCGCTTTTCGTATGGGGAGCCTTGAAGATGCGGGCTTTATTGCCAGGAAGCTATTGGACATAGAGATGGGAACACTGGCGAGCTCTGAGTATTTTGCTCGCAAAGGAAAGCCTAACCACCCTAAAGAGTTGATCCATCACGACTGCTTAACCGGCTCGGTGCGTAAATGGAGTTTTCAAGCGCTTGATGACACCAAGAAAACACTCGATGTGCATGTGACAGGTAGGCTGCAATGTAAAAATGGCCGAGTGTTGGTGCAGGGTGCGAAGTCTGGGAACGGGATTATTCGTGTACCGACTATCTATTGCTTACAAGAACTTAATGATGGGCAATTAGTTCAGGTGTTTGACGACTGGGTGGTACCTAAAGTGGACTTTTCAGCGATCTACCACCGAGACCGCTATCAACCAAGCCGTATTAGAACCTTTATTGATTTTGTGAAAAGTCGCTTTGAACAAATGCCAGTGAGCTAGGCATGTTATAGATTAGCTGTCTTCCGTCTTTTGACAATAGTTAGACTGGCTTGGACTTACATTTCGTCGATTTCGTTTTGTAGGCTTTCTAGCTGATCCAGAATCAGTAGGAACTTCTCGCCAAATGGAGTGACTTGGTACTCAACTCTTGGCGGCAGTTCGTTGAACATTTGCTTGTCTAAAATCCCGAACTCTACATTTCGCTTTAAACATTCATTCAAGACCTTGGTCGATAACCCTTCGACCGAGCGTACCATTTCACCGGGACGATTGATGCCATTTGCCAGTAATTGGTAAACCGTGAGTGACCATTTACAACCGTAGATGGTCTCTACCATGCGAGCTGAGCGCTCTGGTGCTGATTTTCTTGAAAAAAAGTTTTCCTGATTTTTCATAAAGATGTACCAATAAGTACCTACCTAACCGATTTGTACTTACTATTCACAGTGTTAGTTCAAAGCCTAAGATTACCACGTTCACATGACTTAGGAGATAACAAAATGAACTTCACTAAAAATGGTATTGCAGTAGTAATCGGTGGCACAAGTGGTATGGGCTTTGAAACAGCGAAGCAGCTAGTCGCTCAAAATATCCATGTGTTGGTTGTCGGCAATAACCCAACTAAGTTAGATAAAGCAGTATCAGAACTTCAGTCGTTAGGCCACGCGACTGGCTGGCAAGCTAATCTTTATGATGATGAGAGTGTAGCTAATCTTATTGCGCATTTAGAGTCTATTGAAGAGGGTATTGGTTACCTTGTTAATGCGGCTGGCTACTTTAACCCTAAAGCGTTTATCGAGCATCAAGAGGCGGACTACGAGCAATACATGCAGCTCAACAAAGCGACTTTCTTCATCACTCAAGCTGTCAGCAAGTTGATGATAAAAAACGGTGGTGGAAACGTGGTAAATGTAGGCTCTATGTGGGCGAAACAAGCGATCAAAGCGACGCCATCTTCTGCGTATTCAATGGCAAAAGCTGGACTACACGCCTTAACACAGCACATGGCGATGGAGCTTGCGGACCACAATATTCGTGTGAACGCGGTTTCTCCAGCAGTCGTTAAAACGCCGATCTACGAATCATTCATTAAGCCAGAAGAGGTGGATCAAGCGCTAGAAGGCTTCAATGCTTTCCACCCAATTGGCCGAGTGGGTCAACCGAAAGACATCGCAAACAGCATCTCTTTCTTGCTATCAGACAGTGCCGATTGGGTAACGGGTGCAATCTGGGATGTTGATGGTGGTGTGATCGCGGGCCGCAATTAATCAAGCCGAGCTTTCAATATGGGGGATGCTTTGTTAGCAATTATCAATTAGCAATTAAGAATTAGCAGCTAACAGCGAAGTCTCCCCCTCGTTCGTTATTCGCGTAGAATAGACATTAGCAAGACAATAATAATTAAAACAATACTTAGAGTAAGGTCGTCATTATGTTCAACATGGACTTTTCAAAGAGACTGGTTATCGAAACCGATAAACTAGATTGGGTTGCAAGCCCTGCCAAAGGGGTATGGCGTAAGCCTCTAGAAAGAGAAGAGAGAGAATCGGGTCACACGACTAGCGTGGTGAAATACGATCCTCAATCTTCATTCTCCGAACACCCACACCCTCAAGGAGAAGAGATCTTCGTATTAGATGGTGTGTTCTCTGATGAAACTGGCGATTTCCCAGCAGGCACATACATTCGCAACCCACCTGGCAGTGCGCACTCTCCATCGAGTAAAGAGGGTTGCACGATCTTAGTTAAGCTAAATCAGTTTGATGCGAGAGACTTAACTCAAGTTCGAGTCAATACGCTCGAAACGGAATGGCTACCTGGTATTGGCGGGTTACAAGTCATGCCATTACATGAGTTTGAGCACGAGCATGTCGCTTTAGTGAAGTGGCCTGTTGGCGAACGTTTTCAGCCGCACCGTCACTTTGGTGGAGAAGAGATCTTTGTGTTGTCGGGCACCTTTAAAGATGAACATGGCGTGTACCCGAAACATACTTGGATGCGTAGCCCTCACATGAGCGAGCATTTCCCTTATGTGGAAGAAGAGACGATCATCCTAGTGAAAACAGGTCATTTGCCACTGATATGATGATTATCTCGACAAGTAAAATAGAAAACCGCTTACTAAAAGTCAGCGGCTTTCTGCTTTCTAGTGCCTATTGAGCTTACCTAATACACATTTGAGCATTAGTAAGCAACACCAATACGTTGGCGCGGGAACTTGCCAGCTTCGAGCTCATCAATCATCGCAATAGCGTAATCGCTGACTGAAATTTTGCTGTTACCATCTTCGTCGGTGAGCAGTTGATCGCCACTAGTGCGGTAGGTCGATAGTTTCTCGCCCGGGAATATTTCTGCGGCAGGGCTAACGAACGTCCAGTTAACTTCGCTATTAGATTGCTTGAACACTTCAAGAGCTTCGCCCTGTGCTAGCGCTTCGTTTTTGTAATCCGCAGGGAAGTCAGGAATAGTCACTAGCGGTACGTTTGGCGCTACTTCTAATGAGCCAGCTCCGCCAACCCAAAGTAGGCGATCGATACCGATGCTCGGTAATGTTGCCAGCAATTTAGTCGCAGTGTTTTTTACGATGTCGTGATTACCCAGAGCACGTCCGCCAATCGAAGTAATGACTGCATCAACGCCGGATAGTGCGTTTGCTAGACTTGCGGCTTCATCTTGTAAATCAAATGAACGAACTTCAATGCCTGTGGTTTCCACGCGGCTTGCATCTCTTACAACAGCAACGACCTCGTGACCACGAGATTGAGCTTCTTGAGCGATGTGACTACCAATCCAACCTGATGCACCTAATACTGCAATTTTCATAATGCCTCTCCAATTATCTAATTTATTGAGTCGTTTTCTCGACAGCCATTGCAGTCTAATAGCTCACTAGATTGCGATAAATATCGTAAAATGATGTAGATTGTATCTATATAGTGATCTAATAAGATTCGATTAGCTGCGATATAGTTCAAGGAGAGTGTGATGGATAGGTTGACGGCAATGCGTAGCTTTGTCGAAGTTGCGAATTGTGCCAGCTTCACCCAAGCAGCTGAGCATTTGGACATGAGTCGGTTGCAGGTTTCACGTCATGTTCAAGAGATAGAAGGGTGGCTGAAGCAGAGGCTATTACATAGGACGACTCGAAAGGTGAGCTTAACCGCGGCTGGGGAAATCGCTCTGCAGCGCTGTGAGAAGATCCTCCATGAGACCGCTGAGCTAGAAGTTACTTCACTCAATCAAACCGATGATCTTTCTGGAACCATTCGAATTGCAGCCCCCATCGGGTTAACTCAGCATATGTTGTTGGACGTGGTCGAGCAGTTCACCGAGCGCCACCCTAATATAACGGTCGAACTGTTTGCCTCAGACCGCTTTACTCAGCTGGTGGATGAGAGGATCGATATTGCACTTCGTTATACCGATCAACCTGACGATAGCTTGATTGCACGAAAGCTAATGGTCATTGATTCCGTGGTGTGTGCCTCGCAAGCTTACTTGGACAAACATGGTGAACCTGAAACGGTCGAGGCGCTTCGACAACACAATTGTTTTCGTCACTTGAATGTTTCTAAGTGGGATTTTGTTAAGGACAATCAACACTATTCGGTTGAGGTGTCTGGCACTATCAAGGCTAACGATGTTGGAGTGCTAACTCGCGCCGCACAGCACGGGAAAGGGGTAGTTCGTTTACCTTGTGACTTAGCCAACCCACTGATTGCGAATGGTAAATTGATACGAATATTGGATGAGTTTGTTTCGCCAAGCAGCGTGCTTTGGGCGGTGTATCTGTCTCGCAGTTATCAGCTTCCAGTTGTTCGTCAGTTCATTGATTTTGCGGCACAAGCTTGGGCTAGCGATATCAAGTCCGGTGATGTTTGAAACTTCATAGGCAATGATACATAGCGATAGAAATTTAAAAGCCCATAAATACAAAAATCCGATATCAATGGTGATATCGGATTTGAACTCAATAATTCAGAGTTCCAGCACGCTCTCCTCTCACGAAGTCTTTACATGTAATGGTGTACGGATAATCGGGTATTTATCACCTTTTCGTTGATGTCTGGTAAAGGCTGATACAAGCTTCTCGTAATGTCGGATAATACTTGGTCGTAAACTTGCGACACGACGCTAGAGATATCACTGGTTAATTCGTACATGCTATCTGCCGGTTGGGTCGCTTCGTTACTCGATGCGATCTCTGAGAGTGCATGCATCGCTCGCGTACAAACCGGTGACCCACTACTAAGAGGGCAGATAATCGATAACTGGTTGAGTTTTCTGTGTGTCTGAGAGGCGTAGAATTTGAATCTCAAATACTCCTCAGGCTTCTCCATATCCGCCTTCTCTATTCCAGGGATAGACATTCGTAATTTGGTCAGGATCTCCATGCAATCTAAGATCTGTTGCCAATTCATGTGGTACTCACGGCTCATGTCTTCACGCTCAGACTGAATTAGCCAGATGATCATTACTTCATCCATCAAGAACATGCTATGGCGAATTGTTTTGCCATGAATCGATTGGTTACGCACCAAGCTACGGTTTTGCCAATCACTGTGCATTGCGATGAGCTTGAGGTGGTAGATGCGATACATAGGGCGGCTATCAAACGACACATGCGATTGAAGCAGTTCAGATACCTCAAGTATGTTGTCGTAAATTTCATTCACTTTGCGAATTGAGTTGCTAGATAATTTACAAGCCAAAGCGTAATGCGTTGCTGCGCGGTGTTTGCGTGATAACAACAATAATTCTCTAAGCAGAACTAAGGTTTCAAACCTGTGTGATAGTGCAGTTTGTCTCTTTCTGGAGAAATAGAACAGAGTGGCAAGCACTGCTATGGATAAACCCACTGAAATAACTACAAACATATTCAACTCCCAATATCTGAATACCTATTTAGTGGTAGTGCAGACACTGTGCCAGAGTTGATAAGTGTTATATTTCAATGGCCTATATTTGTTTGTTATTTTTGAATGATCAACGTTGGTGCATGACTTCACCATTTGAGTGAGTTTTTCTCATATTTTGCAGGATTTTTTGAGAGGTAATCCGTCAGAAGTGGAACGTATCTTTGATTTCAGAGCTGACTTTTCTTGCCATAAGGGAAATTAAAAAGGCCTCACTCTTTAATGCTGCTCACTAGAAACAGCATTAAAGAATGAGGCCTTTCGATATTTATCTGACGCTCAATGACTTACAAAGGGAGTCATTAAACACTAAGCCTTATGCAAGCTTAAGATCGAACTCGTTGCGGTACATCACCATATCTTCGATGGTCAGTACTGGCATGTTGTGTAGTTTACCGAAAGCAACGATCTCTGGCGCTTTTGCCATTGTGCCATCTGGGTTAGTGACTTCACACAATACACCTGCTGGTTGAAGACCTGCCATTTGCATTAGGTCAACAGTACCTTCTGTGTGACCGCGGCGAGCAAGTACGCCACCTTTACGAGCACGTAATGGGAATACGTGACCAGGGCGAGCAAGGTCAGTAGGTTTAGCTGTCGGGTTTGCAGCTGTTTTGATCGTAGTAACACGGTCAGCGGCAGAAACACCTGTTGTAACGCCAACTTTTGCTTCAATAGTCACAGTAAACGCAGTTTGGTTTGCGCTGTTGTTATCAACAACCATAGGTGGAAGGTCAAGTTGGTTAGCTTGATCATCAGTTAGACACAGACACACGATACCGCTGCATTCACGGATCATAAGTGCCATTTGAGCATTAGTTAGGTGTTCTACTGAGTAGATGATGTCGCCTTCGTTCTCACGATCTTCATCGTCAAGTAAAAGTACGCCACGACCTTCGCGCAGAGCTTGCAGTGCGTTTTCAACGCGAGTGATTGGTTCGCCAAATTCGGCAAGTAGTGAAGACTGATTCATGGTTAAACTCCTAAAATATCACCAGAATCAGGGCTGTATGAGGGATCTCAACGAACACAACAAAGCCAACTCATTACAAGTCGGTTCATCGTGGTTTTATCCAAAACGAAATGCACACGTCTGAGTTGGAGGCATGAACCTAATAAACAGGTACGCCTTTCCAACTTAAACGAGTGTGTTTCCATTCTCTCTCATCCGGACTATAACCGTCGGCTCTGGCATCTCACCAGATCTGCTGACCTCGACGAATCGAGCGCTCGCGGGCTTATCTTTAGATTTTGCTAAGGACATACCGCCGGTGGGGAATTTCGCCCCGCCCTGAGAATAAAAATTAATAATTTGTTTTGCTATGAAAGCAGACCAGATGGTAATCCTTTCAATACTGGATTTAAAGGACTCACAGCAAAGTTTTTTAGATTCATCGCTTTTAAACCGGTAAGTGTTCACTTTATCAGCAGAACGCAGGCAGGGTGCTTTATTATGGGCTAGCTTGGTTCCCGCCATTTGCTATTGGAATGTGAAATAAGGGTGTTGCTGCTGATGGGTTACAGTGCGGTGTTTCACGTAACCAATAATAAAGCGACTCGAATAAATGAAGTTTATTGCGCTACGACGTCTTACTGAGCGTTTTTACAAAAAATTGATATTGGCGGTGCTAAGCTGCGATAGCATCCGACCACTTTATCCAAAAGATCTTAGCCATGACTTCTCTGTTCTCCAATAAATCCAAAGGCTTATTACTGCTTGTTTTAAGCTTGTATTCTCTTGTTCCCTTTTTGATCTTTGGATCTCATTTCGACCTTGGAAGTGCTGTATTGCCTTTTTATGGCACTGTGATGACATTCGTGACTTATTCAGCGGGTAATCAAGGGTTCCTAATCACACTCGCGGTTCTCTCTTTGTTGGTGCTGACATTAAAGTTTTCAAAAGCAAAGTTGGTGAGCCTTTGCTTGCAGCTCGGTGTTTTATTGGTGTTGAGCTTTGCAGCGAAGACATTCCTTAAATCATCAACTGAGAGCCCACGTCCATATACTGAGTATTTAGTTACTCAAGAAGTGGTTGATATGCCGGAGTTGTTTTATGAGCTGCCACTAGAAGAAAAGAACGTGGCCATTGAATCAGTAGAAGATAAGGTCAGCGAATGGCGAACGCGTCATTGGCTTGGCGAAACGGACTATTCATTCCCATCAGGACACATGATTTTCGTGGGTGTCTGCTTAGCATTCTTTGGTGGGTTGTTCTTAGAAGCGAAACGTTTTTACCTTGTAGGTAGCATGCTAGCTTGGGCTGGTGGTGTAGCTTATAGCCGCGTTTGGCTTGGTATGCATCGTCCTGAAGACTTAGCAGCATCTATCGCTTTTGCAGGCTTAATCTACCTATTAGTACCACTGGTGCCAACGCAAAAAATAGAACCTTTGTTGCCTAAATTCCTCAGAACGGCTTAACCATGCAAGAAGCGCTTCGTTGTTTAAAGTAAATAAGTTCTTAAAAGCAAACAAGTTCTTTAAAACAAGTTAGCTCCCCCAAAGCATTTGGGCATTAGCTTAACAAGCGGAATCTCTGGCTATTGATTGAGCCCGAGTTCTGCTTGTTTCTTTTTGGCTAGTCCCAAAGAGACAATTCGGTGAGACCCCGTCAGGTAGTATCTCAACTCGTCATCCCTTTCTGGTGTGCTCTCAAACAGCTGAATCCACTTCATTCCGCGCGAAGCAAAGTAGGGGGCGGGTTTATACCCTGGCTCTTCTTTGAGAAAATCGAAATTCTGATCAGATGCCTTAAAGATAAATGCAGGCTCGTCGTTCGGTCCCCAACCTCCAATCGCAAACACCTTACCACCCACTTTCCAAACATGAGAATTGTTCCATTGCATGACATAGCTGGTAGCAACTTGTGACTCGCAAAAAGCATTGAATTCATCGTATGTCATAGAGCGCCCTCTCAATAGTTTGGTGTTGGATGGGGTGTTTATTTACGATACCGCTAGAAGTTAACCAGCTAAGCCTTGCCAAATAGCCGTCAAGCCGCTGATAGAACATAGCAGTAAAGAAGCGATACGTATCTTCTCTTTCGAAATGGTTTGAGTGGTCATCATAGCCACTTTGTAGCCTAACCAAGCAGCGGGCAGCAAAGGTATTGTGATGATCAAATGGTGGAGCGTGAAGAAGCCAATCGGGATCTGCACGACTAATGAAATGATCGAGCTAAACACAAAGAAAGCAGAAAGGTTGCCACGAAGCTGGTTAGCATCTTGGTGTTGAAGCAGTAGCGCCATCGGTGGCCCTCCGATCCCCGAACTTGTCCCAAAGAACCCTGAGAAAAATCCTGCAATCCCCATCTTGGCAGGCGTTGGCTCCAATCTAAATGTTAGTAGGCTTACAATCACAGCAAACACAACCAGTAACCCTAGCCACAGAGACAATACGCTCGTTGACACCATCACCAACAAAGCTCCTCCTGCCAATGAGCCTGGGATTCGGCCCAACAGTGCGACTTTGAGTCCGCCAATAGAAATATTTGCGCGGTGTTTTAATGCATTAAATACCGAGATAAATAGTCCAATGAGGCAGATAGGCGCAGGGACATAGTCTGGCGAGACCAAAAACAGCAGTGGTGCGGCGACAACAGCCAAGCCAAAGCCGATGGCAGTTTGTACAAACGAACCCACAAAAATGAGTGCCATTGCGATAAGGGCGGTTTGATTTAGGTATTCCATAGGCCTGCGAGTAAGTTCTAAAGGAGCGAATGGATACTATAAATTAAAACGGTAGAAATAGTCTTAATATTCAGTGAGGTTTATGCAAGTTTCTCTAGTTATAATTTCGATTTTCACGCCCAATAAAAAAGAGAGCGGATATCTCAGGAACTAGTCCATTCGATATCCACTCTCTCATTGGATTGCTTATCGCTGTAACTGATTGGGGGAGTCAGTATTAAACGTTAAGCCATTGCCAATTTCAGACGCTCAATTGGTTTGTCATTGATCGGTAAATGGATAAGCGCAGCGGCAAATGCCAGTACTACCGTCGACCACCAGATTGGTTCGTAAGATCCGTAGTAATCGTAAATACGACCACCAACCCAAGCACCTAAGAAGCTACCTACTTGGTGAGTGAAGAATACCAAGCCGTAAAGAGTCGATAGGTAGCGAGCTCCAAAGATCTGACGAACTAAACCAGAAGTGAGTGGAACCGTACCAAGCCAACAGAAGCCAATTGCAGCACCGAAGATTGCTGCGGTCGATTCTGTTACTGGCAGAGTGACAAACGCACCGATAACCACTGTGCGAACTAAGTAAAGTGCAGACATCACATGACGCTTGCTGAACTTGTCACCCATCACACCCCAGAAGTAAGAACCGAAGATGTTGAAGATACCAACGTAAGCCAATGCCATTGCTGCGCTACTCGCTGGTAGGTTTTTGTCAGCTAGATAGCTTGGTAAATGCGTTGCAATGAACATTACGTGGAAGCCACACACGAAGAAACCAGCATGAATTAACCAGTAACCTCTGTGAGAGAAGGCTTCAGATAGCGCTTCTTTCAATGTTTGATTGTCTTCAATTTGCGTTTGTTTACTCGTTACGACTTTTGGCGCTCGCATGAAAAGTGCAAATGAGATCATCACACAGCACAGTACAGCAAACACTTGCATCGCACTCTGCCAATCAAATTCGTTCAACATGTATTGCGCGCCTGGAATCACAGCAAACATGCCAAATGACCCCGCAGCCGTAGTTAAACCAAATGCTTTAGCGGCGTGTTCTGCAGGTACCACTTTCGCTACTGCACCTAATACGATCACATAGCTTGTTGCACTCAGTCCAAGGCCAACCAATGCGCCCAATGAAATGTAAAGCATGCTTGATTCGGTAGAAATTGAGGTAAGAAGTAAACCCAAACCGTAAGCACATGCGCCTGCAATAATGATGCGTCTTGCTCCCCATTTGTCAGCGGCCATACCAACAAAAGGTTGGAACACACCGAACAATAGGTTTTGTAGAGCAATAGCGAAGCTGAAAAACTCTCGACCCGTGCCGAAATGCTCTGAAATTGGCATCATGAAAATGCCGAATGATTGTCTGATACCTAGACTGATAATAAGTGTGCCGATCCCAAGCCATACCAGTAAAGGAAAACGGAAAATGCTCATTCTAATACTCTTAAATTAATGGTGGTGATGTGAGTGGTCTTGCGCAGACATGTTTTGTTCAGTCATTTCGTGATGGTGTTCGTGCCCAGAATGACCATGCTCTGACTGCTGGTGGCAACCACTGCTTACGGCATGCTCAGCCAAGAGATCAATCAATGGCTGACTGTGATGCACAATAACCAAACTAATGACGAGGAATAACGTCATTCTGGCCAGTTGGGCAAAAAGAGATTGTGAAAACATAAGGTGTTTACATGCGCTCTATGTTGTAAGAAGTCGCGCATCATAATGATGGGTGGGATATGTATCAAATGACTATTTGTGATTTAGTCTATGCGTTTTATGCATAGACTTATACGTTGCTGGGCTGAGGGTAAAACGTGACAAAAATATGAGAAAACTCGGCACTCATTAATTCCGACGTAAAAGCCTGCAATTCAATATGGATACTTAGTATCGTGTCTGTAACTGTCTGCTTTAGTGAGCTTTTTCACAAAACTGTAAAAACTAATATACAAACTAGTCACCTAAGAAGATCGGCTGTTCGCTCGACTTATCTGTTAAACATCGTAAATTTGGGCCTAAATCGTTTCAACATGACTGAAACACGATGTAAAAAGATTCAGGGAGAGTCATTCACATGGATAAAGATCATAACTTTCGCGAAAACTTGCTCGCACTGATCTTAGGAAGCGCACTGGTTTCACTTGGCGTTATCTTTTTCAATCAAGTCGGTTTGCTCACCGGAGGAACCGCTGGTCTAGCGATCTTCATCACCAAAGTGACAGATCTAAGCTTTGGCCAAGTGTTCTTTGCACTTAACTTACCTTTCTATATTTTATCGGTCGCTCGTATGGGCTGGCGTTTCACTATTAACACCTTTATTGCCGTTTCGATAGTTTCGTTCGCAGTGGACCACTTATATCACGTGATTCAAATTGCGGAGATTCATGTACTGTATGCAGCATTACTGGGCGGCGGATTAATTGGTACCGGTATGTTGGTGATTTTCCGTCACAAGATGAGCTTGGGCGGCTTTAATATTCTGGCGCTGTTTTTACAGGAGCGTTTTGGGATTCGAGCAGGCAAGGTTCAGATGGCATTGGACTGTACTATTGTGGTGCTTTCACTGTTTATCGTTGACGCGCCACTAATACTCTTGTCTGTGTTGGGTGCAGTAGTCACCAACCTGATTCTCGCAATGAATCATAAACCGGGGCGCTACCAACCGGATGTAAAAGCGGAAGCGGCTTAGCGAACTTGATTTTAAGCCTATATTACAAGCAATAGAAAACAATAAAGCCAGCATCAATAGCTGGCTTTATTCTATGAAAATAGTCATTCAACACTTAGCAGTTGCCACAACCGGATTCCGGTTTGAGCTCGCAATCAATCACATTACCTTGTTTGTCTAGCGACAAGCTGCAGCACTGTTCAAATAGATTCTTAAGATCGCCACGGCTTTTCTGAACGCGAGATTTAATGGTCGAATAACTGACATTTTGCTCTTCTGCGAGTGCTTTCTGGCTCTGGCCCTTGATATCAACGGCAAGCAATAGCGAGGCACTTTGCTCAGGCAACGCTTGGATGAAGGGTTCAATACACAAAGACAACTTCTGTTTGAACTCTGCATTGTGGTCTAAATCTGCAAACCACAAATCGTCCGCATCAATTTTGCTATCACGTTGTTGGCGAGCGTGTTTACGGTAGAAGTCGATAATTGTGTTATTGGCTAATTGAAATAGCCACGATTTAACACTGCTCGCATCTTGCACCTTGTGCAGGTTCTGAAAAGTCTTAATTAAGATCTCTTGCAGCAAATCTTCTACATCGGCGGTAGTGCTGACTTTAGAGTGGAGGAATGCTTTTAATGTTTGCTGATACTCAGCCCACACCTGCTCTAAGTTTAAAGGTGTGCTATTTGCACTGTTCATTTACGCAACACTCGTCTTGTAAGAAACCAATAACTCCCTCTAGACATTCATACTCTGCGACACAAAAGAGAGTTCTGCCTTCACGTCTTTGGCTTATAAGGCCTGCTGATGCAAGGCTTGATATGTGGTGAGATAAAGTAGAACCGGGGATACCGAGTTCTTCTTGTAGGCCGCCAACCGCGATGCCTTGGTAACCAGCTTTTACAACACTCTTATAGATACTAAGGCGAATTGGGTGGCCTAGCTCTTTCAGTGCTTTTGCTACGACTTCTAAGTTCATATTAACTCCTCAAGATTTAATTTCGATAATAGTCGAAATGATGCTCGAATTCAAATCTAAAAACAATGAATACGTAAATCATTGAAAGTACTTCGTTTTGAAAGTTAGTTCGATTTTTGTCGAAATAAAACTTGATCTGTAACTATTTATTTCTATAATTCGAGAATATTCGAAATTAAGGGTCGGGTACTTTCCTCATAGAGTTCGACCTTAAATCCTGTTTGGAGTTAATTATGAGCAATGAAATGTTAACAATGCTAAAAGACGCGCTGGATATGTTCGCTTTCTTAGCAGTAGAACTCATCATCCTTTTCTTGGCGATTAGCTACATAGTTGGGATTCTTCAAGAGTTCCTTACGCCCGAGAAGATTCAATCTATCTTGAGCTCACGTAACGGTAAGGGCTATGTGATTGCCGCACTACTGGGTGCGATTACACCTTTCTGTTCATGCTCGACGATTCCTTTCCTAAAAGGTTTGCTGCGTGCACGAGCAGGTTTTGGTCCAATGATGGTGTTCCTATTTGGTAGTCCACTATTGAACCCAGTGATCATTGGTTTGTTTGTGATTACCTTCGGCTGGCAAGTTGCAGCGTTCTACTTCTTATTGGCAATGACGGTATCAGTAGTTGCAGGTTACACACTGGAAAAGCTAGGTTTTGAGCGTTATGTGAAAGCAGAAGCGTATGAATCAACAGGTTCATCTTCAAGCTGCGGTACTAGCTGTGGCGACTCTGCACCTAAAAAAGCAGCACCAGCAAAAGCGGAATCTTCTTGTGGTACAAGCGCATGTGGTGAACCTGCACCAGTAATGGCAAAAGAAAGTGCATGCTGTGGTACTAAGAAAGAAGAGCCGAAAGTAGAAGTATCATGCTGCTCAGCTGATGGCACAGTGGCAGCAACAGTCGTTGAGAAGAAAGAGCCTAGCCGTTGGATGAGAATCTGGTTTTCGACTTGGAAAGACTTCAAACAAGTTTTCCCTTACTTGATGATGGGTATTGCAATTGGTTCATTCATCTATGGCTTCATTCCAACTGACTTGATTGCTGAATATGCAGGTGAAGGCAAGTGGTACGCGATTCCAATCGCAGCAGTAATTGGTATTCCACTGTACATCCGTGCTGAAGCTGTGATTCCACTGAGTGCAGCCCTAGTGCAAAAAGGTATGGCCTTGGGTTCAGTAATGGCATTGATCATTGGTAGTGCGGGCGCAAGTTTGACGGAAGTGATTTTGCTTAAGTCTATCTTCAAAAATCAGATGATTGCGGCTTTCCTATTCGTAATACTAAGTATGGCGATTGGTGCAGGTTACCTATACACCTTCATCTTTGGTTAATCTTAGATAACACCATCGATACGAAAATATAGCTAATAAAAAAGAGCTCACCTTGTTGAGCTCTTTTTGTTTTTAAAGGAAAGTAGCAGCGAAATATCACACGGGGTTTGGCAGTACAGAAGAGGTGCCTTGAGTCGCTAAAGCATTGGTTGCCAACACATCGCAGTGGTGACGATTAATTGCATCGCCATAGTTGTTGGTGATACCGGGAAATTGAAAACGATACATTGGAATACCAAAGCGACGCTCTCTCTGCTGCCCGATTCGGTCTTTGCTTGTCCAAAGCAGTCGATTCTTGGCAGTGTAAGTCATGCCGTGCATTTTATTGAAGTATTCTTCGTGGCTACGTATCTGTTCGTACAACTCAATAATACGCTGTCTAGAAAAGTTCAGTGTTGAGCTGCCTTTAAGCTTGGTTCCCCATCCTGTTAATACCTTTTCCATAAAGTCTCGTGTGACGAGGCTAGGGCCTGTGAGTAACCCTGCACCTTTGCTTCCACCAGAGGTATTGGCATTACCAACTAAGGTACCGTGTCGACCTGGCATATAGGTGGTGTAATATTGGGTTGAGCGAGATAGGCGGGGCATTCTTGCTTTGAACGCTAGAGAACGTTCGTCTTCCGCAAATACACAAACGATCTGTTTTACGTTTTTACCAAGTGACTTGTAATCCTTGAAAGCGTTCATTCCACCTGGCACAGGATCGCAAGCAAAAATGTTGACTGGGATATGGCTAAGTTCCGGGTCTTTGAGCATACGGTTTGCCAATTCAAAGCAACTGACACCACCCCGACTCCATCCAACAATGTTCACTTGGCTGATCGGTTTACTCTGGCGCTCGATCGCTATGTTTTGTTGACGAGCGGCAATACCGTGTTTTAGATCTGCGGCTAACTCTTTTGAATCTTTGAGCCAATCTTGATATTTGCGGTTGGTTGCAAAAGGCCAAGCAGATTTCACTGGGCGAGATTCACTGAGCAATCCCTTAGCTCGTTTGAGGTAATCATTCTTGTCTTGTTGGTTACCGCGTATGATGTTCAATACATGGCACATGTTGCTATCGATACCTTTGCCTTGCAGAGTCCCTCTAATCGCAGAGTATGTATCGTCCTTGCCTTGCTTTAACCATTCGTTTTGGTTTCCGCTGCCAACGCCGTCTACCTGGATATAGTCAATCATGTCTCGCCCAGTAGTATTCTTCGCCAATGTTGATATCAGCTCGCCAGACACATAGTTCTTATGGTTATTATCTTCTGAGTTGGATCCTGTTCCACAGAAGAATACGGTAAAAATCGACATGTATTCCCTTAAATAAATTCACCGAAATTATTTAAAGTATAACTATCGAATCAGAAGCTTGGAGCTCAACGACTTAATATTCTCAAAGGTCAGGCCAACAGATGAAATAAATGGAACGAAGCGCAAGTTTTATAAATTCGTTGTTTGGTCAGTTCTATTGAGCTCTGGCTCTCGGTTATACCCGTCAAGAAAGATCAATCGAAGTGTCATAATACTCAACCCTATTTTGTCTAGTATCAAACAGCAGGCTGATTTTGCTCTAGTACCGAAATCTGAGTCCTACACTTTGTATAGATACTTGCTGTTTAGGAGCCACCTATGAATAGCGGGTAATTTATAGCGATCGCTTACGAGCTTAGATTGAGGTTTATAGGAGGGAGTATGTTTGCAATACATAGGGAATATGAGTTACAGAATCAGCAACATTTTCATGCCCACATTCAAGTAAAGCCAACCGGAAATTTAGAGTTTGAGATTTTAGAGTCGCATGAACATCATGATACCGACTTTAATCACTTGTCTTTTGAAACTGACAAAGGGAAGACTAAAGTGCTTGGGCGGGATGAAAGTGGTCAACAGACAGATTGGCAACTCTTATTGGTAGAGGAAGATGCAAAAGAGCTAAATCATCTGGTGGTATTGGCATCGGAGCAATACGAGACATTAATGTGAGATCTCATGTGACGGGGCAAGCTAACGATAAACCGTAGCTGTTATCTCACACCAAAAATAAAAAAGCCCAGCGAATATGAACTGACCCCCAATAGTTGGACACCAATTATTGGGGGTCTTTTTATGTCCAA
>NZ_JAEFCE010000032.1:0-55076 GCF_016406055.1 Vibrio sp. IB15 | reverse complement strand
CGAATATCTATCGTTCTTTTTGTTGAAACGGGGGAGTCCATATAAGAGACTATGGTTTCAAGATACTTTTTCATACCTGATCTTGATGCAATTAAGTCATTTAAGCTAACAAGGTTTTGTCCAAAACCTTCACAGGCTGAATTTTTACCCGTGTGTGATCACCAAGCGATTCTGTCGTACCTTAATTACCAAGCGACTTTGTCATTACACTAACTACCGAGGGAAAATGTCGGGACTGATTTAGCGTACTTTTTAAAGTAATCAAATGAGCTTTAAAGGGTGCTAAGGATGCTAAGGATGTTCTATATGGATTCAAAATCACAGTTTACTGTCGATATTATTAGCAAAGTCATTGATGGCAAAATTACTATCAATAGTGCTACGCAATTACTGCAAAAATCACGAAGAACCGTTGAACGTTACTTGAGTCGCTATCGCAAGGAAGGCATTCGGTTCGTGGTTCATGGTAACACTGGTCGTGCTCCCATCAATAAAATCCCTGAGTCACTCAAGAAGGAGGTTCAAGCCCTCATTCAAACCAAGTACTACGACTTTAATCTTCAACATCTCTCGGAGCTTTTGAGCAAAAATGAAGGACTGTCGATTAAGCGTGAAACGTTGCGTTCTTGGGCTCATGACATTCACCATGTGAAGCGTTCTAAACGCCGTAGAAGTCGAGTAAGGAAGTATCGAGAGCGTATGCCGTTGCCTGGGCTTATGCTGCAAATGGATGGCAGCCCTCATCGCTGGTTTGGTGATGAGAAGTCTTGCTTGATTGCCATCATTGATGACGCTACTAGTGATATTCATGCGCAGTTCTTCCCTTCAGAGACCACCGAAGGCTGTATGAAGGTGATGCGAGCTTATATTGAAAAGCGAGGCATATTCAAAACTCTCTACGTGGATCGAGCAGGTATCTTTGGTGGGCCGAAACGCAGCAACTTCTCGCAAATGCAGCGAGCTTGTGATGAACTCGGTATCGAAATTATCTTCGCCAACTCACCTCAAGGGAAGGGACGAATCGAACGAGCCTTCGACACCTTCCAAGACCGCCTTGTCCCCGAACTGCGCCTCAATAACATCGCTGACATGGAGAGCGCAAACCGATACTTGCAAGAGGAGTTTATCCCCAAATACTGGGTGAATAATGTGATGGTTCAGGCGACTAAATCGAGCTCTGCGTTCAAGTCGTTGCCACCTGACCTAGACCTTAACAGCATCTGCGTACAGAAAGAGTATCGAACGATACGACGTGACCACACGTTTAGCTTTGATAGCAAAATGTACGTTATCGACTCGCCAGTACGTTACTCCATAGAGAACCAAAAAGTAGAAATACGATGTCAGTTCGATGGTACCTTCTCTGCTTACTTCGGTCATCGAAGATTAGACATCACTGAGTTAGTAGAGCCACGTAAATGCAACGAATACGGCAAAGAGGTACAACGTAAAATAGAGGCTCTGGAGTTGGTTGCAGAGCTTGGTAGTGTCTCTAAAGCCGCTCGTATCTTAGGTTGCTCACGCCAAACCTTATATACCTATCAGCAAATAATGGAAGAGGAAGGGCCACTAGGCCTCAAACGGATTAATAAACCACTGAAGCGCAGTAAAAACGCAATCCCAGAGAGCACCGAAGATAGGATTATCGAGTTGACGTTGCTCAACCCGCATAATACGTCGATACAAGTGATGAAACTACTCAAACAAGAAAACATTACCGTGAGTATCAGTACCATCCAGACTATCTGGAAAAGAGAAAAGCTCAATACACGAGAGATGAGGATCAAGCAATCCCAATCAATGAGTATCGATGTGTGAGGCAGTTGAACGATATGAATACTAGAATATAAAGGCATGACAGAATCGGTTGGTACTTATCCCGTCATGTTCCCTCAGTAATGACATTGAGTTTTTACCCGTGGCACTTTCTAGCTCGAAAGTGCCCCAAAATTGGTTTCGCTAAAAAGTCCAACCTGCAGCCAACGGTTACCACAAGCTCACGGTCAAAGAGCTAACAGGCATCTTGTCTAAACGCTGGGCGGTTAGCCTAGAGTACCCAACCGCAGAGCTGGCGCTCAGCGTTCTTTCGGATATGACAGGGCTTGAATTCAATCTGCCTGATGCTGACTACATCAAAACCACGATCCCAAACTTTGTTTGCCAAGGAACTGGCTACCAATGTTTAGAACAAATCGCCAAGGCGTTTTCTATTCCTGACTGTGTTAGGTTCCAACATACCGATCAGGTGGTTTACTTCGGTTCGTATCAAGATAGTCACTTCCACAATAAACCTATGCCGATACAGGAAGAGTTCACCAGTCGCCAAAGTGGTAACAGTGTCACCTTTGTTCCGTTCCCTATGCTAAGGCCGGGCAGAGTCATGAACGACAAGCGCGTGAATCGAGTGGACTTGATTCAAGGCGAAATGACCGCTTATTGGAAGGCTGAGCAATCCGAAGTACCACTAAATAAACGTGAAACGCTGTAGAACTTCCCAGAGTTGGCAGCAGGTTTTCATTTGCCGAAGTTTGGCCGTGTTGAGGTAGTAAGAGATACAGCGACAGCCGGGCAAGTTGCTGACCCGTTCCGGCCAAGGTTTGCGGTAGATGTTCAGGTGTTTGATGAAAACTTAAACCCAAATAGTAACGTGCCTGTCTATCGCTCGATTCCACTGCCTGTTCATATGAGTGGGCATGAATCTGGATTGCTGGCTTACCCACTAGAGGGAACACTTGTCGAAATCGCCTTCGCATATGGCCGGAACGACAGGCCTATCATTCGTGGTGTTTATGGCCGTGAATATGCTTTGCCGTCGATAGAGCCAATGGAGCAACTGCAGCAGCAACGTGAAGAGGTCAGCCATCGAATTGATGTAGCAGGAAACACCACCCAGAAAACTGACCAAACGCAAAGCCAAAGAGCATTTGAAAAGCTGGACCAAGTGGAGCGCTATCGTGGTGAATTTGGTCAGCACCATATTTTGGTTGATGAGCACAGCATTGAAGAAGTGGTAGGCAAAAAGCTCATTGAGGCACTCGGCGCGATTAACATAATTGCAGGTGATGACATCGTGCTAGGCAGTTTGGGTAACATGCAAACTGCGACTGCTGGCGAACTGGTAGAGACGATTGGCAAAGTACGCAAAAGTATTGCTGCTGATCACCAATTGTTGCAGTCACCAAAAACGTGGGTAGGCTCTAAGCAAGAGAACATCTTGATGATTTTGTCTGAACTTATGCAGGTAGTGAAAGAGTTGGCCGACACATTGGCGACTCATACGCATAGTGGCGTAGTAGCTGGCCCGGCAACAACTAAAGCACCAGTTCAAGCGAGTGCCATTAGTGGCCATGGATCGGATAGCTCCAACCTTAAAGGGCGACTCGACCCAATTACACAAACAAGTTAGCTCACAGAAACGCCCACAATCCCAAATTACAGCGTAAGCTGTTTGTAATTTTGGTCGACGTTTTAGCGTTGTCACGGCAAGTACCCCGGGTATGCCCGGGTGAATCTTTTCGTTGCGTGCTGGCACTGGGTTTTAAACTGCTTGGCATCAAAGAAGGTGTCAGCCTTAAATAGTTACAAAGACAGGCTAGTAACAACATTATGCATTCAGTGGATTGATATTAAAGGTCGGTTTATGTAAATTGATGCTGATCATGTTGCACATGGTATTGGAAAGATGTGAGCGTGATGGGAGTCAAACGTGAGCATTTACGATACTACTGTCAACGTTGATGGTGAGTTTAGTGACTGAGAGCATGACCTTGTTCGTAAGAGTTAACAAGTTATGTCTAGGATGAACTTTGAATGAGTATAATCATATAAAAATTAGGATACATAATGTTCGGTAGTGGTAAACATATTTTGGGGCCTTTAATTGCACTGTTCATCCTTAATGGATGTGGTGGTGGTGGTGGTGGCGGTTTGTCTATTAAACCCAAAAGTCAAACAATTGATATTCAGGCAAAAGCTGACACAACCTCCTTAGGGGTAATTGATGTTTCAATCGATAATTATGAAGACAAAAAAGTTTTTATAAATGTTGAGTCTGAAACTTATAAATTAATTAAAGATGTATCTGCTAAATTTACCTCAAAAACTGATGGGTTTATAAAACTAAAATATAAAGCGCATTCATCTATGGCACCAGGTGTTTATAATGATAATATGAAAGTCAGGTTCTGTTATGATAGAGAGTGTAATAATCTTGTTAATGGTTCACCTTTTATCGTTAAGACGACCTATTCAGTACCAAATAAGTCTATTTCAATTAGTAAAAATAATACAAGCATTGATCTTTTAGATGTTAAGTTTGAACCTGGAAGACTATCTGCCGAAAAAAAAATACCTCTGAATGTTAATGGAATAGGTATAAATGGCGTATATATTAAACAATCTTATACTGGTGATGCAACGCAGTATTCATATGTATCTTGGACTGAATCCAATCGTTTAGATTTATTTGTAGAACTCAAAAATCCAGACATTTTTGATCTTGAAGAAGATGATGATAGTGAAATAGAAATCAACGCATGTTATGACTACCAATGTAATTACCTTGTTCATGGTAGTCCAATAAAAATATCCGTAAACGTGAAAGCTACAGAAACTATAAGTCTAACTAGTCAAAAGTTACTCGATCACAATATTGTTGACGCGGAGTTTAATCCTGTTTTAAATTCTATAGTTATGGTTTCATCTGAGCCATCAAACTCTGCTTATATATATGATACTGACTCTGAACTGAGCTATAAAATTGAACTTAATAAAGAGCCAACAGCTGTAACGGTTGCAAATGATAATGGTGCTATTGCAATCGGTCATGATGATAGTATAAGTGTTATTGAACCTAATACTCTACAGTTAGATAAGTCAACAGTCTCAGAGTTTGAAGTTTCTAGTGCGGTTTATGATTTGGTGATGAACAATAAAAAAGTACATTTTGTACCAAAATCTGGCCAATGGACTGATGTTGTTACAGTTGATACAAACACAAAGCAAGTAAGTACATCAACCGGACCTAATATTTACGATAGTTCTAAGATAAAGCTTAGTCCATCGGGTAATTCTCTTTATATAATTTCAACATCTTTATCGCCCTCTGATATTGCTAAACTTGGTATATCACCAGACTCAGTAGAGTATAAATATGATTCACCATATCATGGCGATTATGGTATGTGCGATGGAATGTGGCTCTACCAAACAGATCGGATTTATACTAGATGTGGGAATACATTTAGTACGAGTGATAACAAAGATGATGATATTATCTATACTGGTACATTACCATTGGTTGAATCTATGCCTTGCTCGAAAATAGAACATTTAGTAGAAGCGAATACTAGTAATGAGGTTATGTATATTGAAGACAATGGCTGTTATCCGTATGACCCAGACGCAAAGCAACGGTTAAGGTTATCTGAAAGTGATACTTTAGAAAACAGAGGTTATTATAGCTTACCAAAGGATAATGGCTCTCGCCTACGCGGAGATTACGTTTTCTATAATAACAATGATAAACGTTTTTTGATAAGCCATACAAAAGAAGATAGTGAGCATTATTTGAGTGAGATAAATATAATCTCAAAATAACACATGAACATGGCGACTTAAGAAATATATTACCTTAAGTCGCTAAATTTTAATTATTGAATACATCAAAACTCTCAGTGCTAGTTCACTTAACAGTTATTCGAAATACATGAAAAACCGTGACTACTGGGGTAGTTAATTGTTTGTCCGCTTGTTATTTCTATCGTAAGGGACAATTTTTCTCCCACTCTGAAAGTGTTTTTTCTTTCTTCATATCTTGCCGTACTTTATAGATCAAAAGTCGTCACCACTTTGTCGCCATGAACTTTATGTTTTTTAATTAAACTGTTGTTTTATATCGTTTAATTTTGGTTTTGTACATAATGGCTTCACTAATCCAGTCTGGCCTAGATCTGTCTCCAATCATTACTCACCACTACAAAGTAGACGACTTCCAAGCAGGCTTCGACATGATGCGCTCTGGTATGTCTGGTAAAGTAATCCTAGATTGGGAATAAGCAAATAGGGGAGACCCTTAGCTAGTTCCACAATGAAAATGCCCCAAAGAAATTTGGGGCATTTTTGTTTTTTGAGGGCGAACAAATTCCCATGTCGCCTAATGGCTATTTTGAATATCGGCAATCTTTAAAATACGCGTAAATACACAGCGTTTATATTTAGAGAGGGCTTAATGGCTTGTAAATCACTTGCTGTAATAATGAGTGGATTATTATTAACGTCTACTGTTGCGATTGCTAATGAAGAAAGTAATCAAACAGCAGACCAGGCAGCAAAGGAACTTGCAAACCCGAACACGGCTTACGCGAGCCTTAACTTAAAACTTCAATACTCTGGCGGATATGACGGAGGAGGGGACAGTTTTGCTACAGTTCTGCAGCCGACGCTACCTTTCCCTATGGAGAACGGCGACAAAATCATTTTCCGCCCGGCTATCTCTTATGTTCAGAATGATTTCAATGTGAATACGCCGACAAGTTCCCAACATATGGATCAGTCGGGAGTTAGTGATATTTCCTTTGACCTAGCTTATGCGCCCAAAATGGAAGGCGGGACCATTGCCGCTTTTGGTGTGTTTGCTTCGTTACCAACCGGAAGTAGTGAACTCACGGCGGATCAATTTGCTGTTGGCCCTGAGTTTATGTACGGCAAAGTAAGCGCCGATCGCGTGGTAGGTGTGTTCCCAAGCCACCTTTATGGTGTATCTGGCAATGGTGCGGATAACTCAGATACTCGTATTAACAAGACGTCTACGCAGTTATTTTGGGTAGAGTTATTAGAGGGTGGATGGACGGTGGGCTCAGCGCCGACACTTTCTTATGACTGGAATAAAGATCAGGCTGAAATTCCGTTGAATATTAGCGTAAGTAAAACAACAGTGTTCAACGGTCGTCCTTGGAAGTTTGGTATTGAAGCCAATTACTATATCGAGAAAGACGAAAAGACACGCCCGGATTTCATGCTGAGCTTTAACGTCAGCCCAGTCGTTGAGAACAAACTGGCATCTTTGTTCGATTAATCTTGTTTTAGCTGGGTTCGAAGAGAGGCTGGACGGTCGTCGTTTGGCCTTTTTATTAAAACCAATAAGTTAGCTACAAAGCAAATAAAGACACAGCTGAGAGCGTAGCAACCCGCTTGCTAAACATAGGCTTGTTCCAACCAAGGCGAGCGACATCTTGCTCTGTCAGTTCTAGGTTGATTTGTTCACAATATCTATCGAGTTCGCTCATCGTCATCACCTCGTTAATCACTTTGATAAGCAATATAACTGGATAGATTTGTTCGTATAAATCAATGATTTTATAATAGGTGTTTAGCTAGACTGAACGATAGATTGTTTTAGTATCAATAGGATGAAATTAGGTCTAAATCTTCCTACAGAAAAGCTAATGAAAACAAAACCAAAAGCGGTTTGAAACTAAGAATAAACTTAAAACACACGATTCATTTTGAAGTGAGATACGACTTATTCTGTATGATAGATTTCAAGCACTTAATTTAATTATTGGTGTTTCAAATGGTACGAGTAGACGTTAGAAAATTATCTAACACCCTGATTAAGGCAGGCGTTCCAGAGAAGAGGGCGGTGTTACTTGCCCAAAGCATTTAAAGATTCAATTAATGAAGTCGACCCGGTATCTCAGTCGTATGTGAACAAAAAGATTGAGAAGTCCAAAAATGAAACTCTTCAGTATCTGCTGGCATTCTTGGGGCTACAGATGATCTTAATTCCTTGTTTTCATTACATCATGACTAATCTGTAGACATAAAAAAGCCCGATATTGGCGTACCAATATTGGGCTTTGATGTTTAATGGATAGCTTGAGCTAAGGTGAGCTCACTTAACCCGCAGCAGCCTGCATGATTAGGCCACAGATGTAAGCGCCGTATGTACCTAACGCGTAACCTAGTACCGCCATCAAGATACCTACTGGAGCTAATGCTGGGTGGAATGCTGCTGCAACGACTGGAGCTGATGCCGCGCCACCAACGTTAGCTTGGCTACCTACTGCCATGAAGAACAGCGGTGCACGAATGATTTTCGCCATCGCAATCATGAGCAGGGCATGGATAGTTAGCCATGTGATACCAATGAAGAAGTAACCTGGGTTGTCAAAGATTGCTGTAACGTCCATTTGCATACCGATGGTAGCAACTAAGATATAGATGAACGCTGAACCAATTTTCGATGCGCCACTGTGCTCTAGGCTACGTGTCGATTTGAAGCACGAAGCGATCAACGCGAACGTTGTAACTATAACGATTAGCCAGAAGAAGCCAGATGTTAGACTGTATTTTGCTAGTTCTGGAGCATTCGTTGAGATCCATGGTGCGATTATGTCACTGAAGAAGTGAGCAAGGCCTGTTAGACCAAAGGCAATACCAGCGATCTTCATGAGATCGGTTGTTGTTGTCGGGCGAGCGTTTTCTTCTTGGTATTTCGATACCGTTTCTTTCAGTTCTTCGATTGAAGAAGTGTCTGCTTTTAGCCATGCGTCAATTTTCTTCTGACGGCCAGCCATAATTAGTAGCACTGCCATCCAGATGTTTGCACAGATAACGTCAACCGTAATCATTGCTGAGAACAGGTTATCATTTACATCGAACACTTCTTTCATCGCAGCTTGGTTTGCCCCACCACCAATCCAAGAACCTGCTACTGTCGTTAGGCCGCGCCACACGTCACCAGAGACAAGGTCAGGGTTTACTTGGTCGATGATCAGAATCGCCAGAGGACCACCAATGATAATACCTGCAGTACCAGTCAGGAACATGATGACGGCTTTTGAGCCAAGACCAAAGATCTTACGAAGATCCGCTGAAATGATCAGTAGTACCAGTGCCGCTGGTAGTAGGTAGCGGCTTGCTACGAAGTATAGTTTTGAGTTTGACGCATCGATGATACCAAAGCTGTTCAACAATGAAGGAACAAAGTAGCAGAGCAATAGGCCTGGGATGAATGAATAGAATTTTTTCAGTGCGCTGTTTTGGCTACTTTCCGTGATAAATACGCCGCCAAGAATAACAGCTAACATGCCCATAATTACGGCATCATTAGTGATCATTATTATATCTCCTTTAAGGTGAGCGCATAGGTCTCACTTTTTTGATGGCAGGACTATACCGACAACTTCAGTTCGTTACAAATTGTAACGATAGACATCTCTTGAAACATTTGTGTTAATTAGATTGGTTTTGGTTTGTGAATCAGACGCTTCAGGCATTTGTTGTGTGAATGTTTTTGTAATAGTTAGTAAGGTCGACTTTGATATATGCAATGGTGTTCAAAGCCCTGAAACTGGTTATTGGAATTTTAGCTGAGTTCAGTATAGTTAAAGGAAGTGCATATAAAACCATATTTTTACTGAGGTTTATGCATGGCGAGTATGTTTCAAAAATGTAAAAAGTGAATTCGTTTTTGAAGAGAGGGATGAGATTAAAAATTATAGCTTGATCACATAAATTGCGATTATTATCCGCTTAGGTATCAATAAATGGCACTTGTTTGCGGTATTTAGGGGCCATAGATAAAGAAAAAGCGGCTAAATAGCCGCTTTTAATTGGGATTGAGAATCGAAGTTTATGATTCCTCTTCTTCAAAACCGTCTGCATAACCTTTTGGAGGCGGTGTCCAACCACGCTCTGAGCGAGAGTGCTTATCGGATCGGTCTTTCTTCATGTCTTCTTTCATCGCTTCTTCAAGGTGAATAAATATCTGTCGATAGTTGTTGTCGTACCTTGGGTTGTCTTCCGCTTCCGACCAAGCTTTGAATAGCTTTTCAGACTTACGGCTTTCAACACGTTGATAGGTCGATTTCTGCTGTTCTACGAAGAATGGGTGGTGACCCAACGAGCGTAGGGCTTGTGCGCCCATTTCTAGTGCTGAGTGGTAGGTTTCTGATTCCACGAAATCAGCACCAGCCTCTCTTAAGCGGTAACTATGACCACGGTCGAACGCACGAGCCAAGATTTTTACGTTAGGGTAGGAGTGCTTAACGTACTTGACGAGCTCCACGCTTGAGTCTTGATTGTCGATGGCAACAACAAGCATTGCTGCTTCTTCGATACCCGCAGTGTGCAACAGATCGTGACGAGTCGCATCACCAAAGTAAGATTTGATATTAATAGAGCGCAACACGTCGACTTGGTTAGCCTGATGGTCCAGAACCACCGTTTTGACATCGTTCGATACCAATAAGCGGTTAACGATCTGACCGAATCGCCCGATACCCGCAATGATTACTGTGCCTTTCTCTTCGATAGTGTCCTCTTCACGGTCATTCGATTTTTGCTCGTAACGAGGCAGAATCACCTTATCAAACAAAATAAACAGGCCCGGAGTTAGGAACATTGAAAGAGCAACCACTAGTGAGAGCGTTTGAACAATGTCAGCCGGCAATACGTGGTTTTGCGCCGAGAAGCTTAATAGTACGAATCCAAACTCACCGGCTTGCGCCAAGCTCAGTGTAAATAGCCAACGATCACTGTTCTTGATTTTGAAAATCAATGCCAAGGTAAAAAGCACAGCTGCTTTTAGTAACATGACACCCAGAGTTAGCCCTATGATTAGGATGAAATCATTGAATAGAACATCGAAGTTGATTCCCGCACCTACCGTAATAAAGAACAAGCCAAGCAGCAGTCCTTTGAACGGGTCGATGTTCGATTCCAGTTCGTGTCTGAATTCACTGTTCGCCAGTACAACACCCGCAAGGAAAGTGCCTAGTGCAGGCGATAAGCCGACAAGGCTCATCAGTGCAGCAATACCAATAACCAGCATCAGTGCCGTTGCCGTGAAGATCTCACGCAGGCCAGAGCTTGCGACGAAGCGGAAGAGTGGACGGCTTAAGAAGTGCCCGCCAACAACCACAATCGCGATAGATGCAGTAATCACAAGACCATAAGCCCAACCAGGTAGGCCAGCAACCAGACTTAACTCTTCATGGTGGTCAGAAGCTGAAGTGACCGCGCTTTGTGCAGCTTCTATTAATTCTGGCAACGCCAACAGAGGAATGAATGCCAGCATCGGAATAACGGCAATATCTTGGAACAAAAGAACCGAGAAGGCATTCTTACCGCCTTCAGTCTTAGATAAGCCTTTCTCGTTGAATGTTTGCAGTACAATCGCTGTCGATGACAACGCAAAGATTAAGCCGATAGTGAGAGCGATAGTCCAAGGTTGGCCAAAGGCTAGAGCAATGCCCATTACAATGGCTGCGGTGCCCCCCACTTGCAGACCACCAAGGCCCATCAAGCGATTTCGCATTGCCCATAGCATCTTAGGCTCAAGTTCAAGGCCAACTAAGAACAGCATCATCACAACCCCGAATTCGGCAAAGTGCTGAATTGTGGTGGTTTCTTCACCGACAAGGCCGATGATAGGTCCGATAACCACACCTGCGATTAAATATCCCAGTACTGAGCCTAAGCCAAGACGCTTAGCTATCGGCACTGCGATCACGGCGGCGACTAAGTAGATAAAGGCTTGTAAAAAATATCCAGTCATTCTTTAGTCCTTGTTGATGATTTCGTCGAGGTAGTGGTTTAACTTCGCGGCATTCTTTGCTTTTTTATAGTCAATATTGCCCGCGACTAGCGACTCCAACAAAAATTTATAGCGCTCAACATGCCCGCTGATGCGGCTCTCCTCCAAGGCGGTTCGCGAGCCAAATAGCGCATAAGGTGCTAAATATTCCATACCACACAAAGCAGCGGTTTGCTCAAGAGGGTGGAGTAGCTCACGAATGGTAAAATGATTGTAGCCGTCAGTTTGGTAGGCATCTTCTTTAGCCCCCGCAGTAATGCTGCAAAGGAACTTCTTACCTTCTAATTCATTGCCATCCGTGCCGTAGGCAAAACCATACTCAAGAACAAGGTCTTGCCACTCTTTTAAAATTGCCGGAGTTGAATACCAATAAAGTGGGAATTGAAAAATGATGATGTCATGGTCCAACAGGCGTTTCTGTTCACGATCGATGTTAATTTTGAAAGTTGGGTATTCAGCGTAGAGGTCAACACAGGTCACGCCATCAATACACTTGGCTTGTTCGAATAAGGGTTTGTTTGCTTCAGAGCGATGCTGAGAAGGGTGGGCGAATAGCACCAAGACTCGATTTTTCGACATAAAGCCCTCTTTGTCCGTTAACGAATAATGCTTATTGGAATTATAGATATACAATAATAGAAGAATGATTGAAGAACAACGAATTAGCCCATACTTATCTATTTAGATACATAGGTTTATCGAGTGCTTAATTATATAAAACACTCGTTAGTTTGCGTATTTCTGGCACACGTAGACTATGACTAAGTAAAACTAATTATTCGCGAATAATAAAAGCGAATAGACGTATTTTATGTCAACGTTGGTAGCGAACGTAAATAATTCAATCTCTCTACATAGAACAACAATGAATAAAGGAAAAAGTATGAGCATGGACTTGCGTCAACAGTGCAATTTGTTTCTTTCAGGTCACTTCGATCCGACTCCGGCCCAAACATTTGCTCAGATGGCTGAATGGTGTGAAGAGCACAACATACATCACGATACTTACGGTGATGGTGAGTTCATCGAAGGCTTTGAAGCCAAAGTTGCAGATCTGCTTGGATATGAAGCGGCTGTGTTTGTGATCACTGGCACTATGAATCAACCCACGGCACTAGAGATCGCCTGCCAGGAGAAAAGAAACCCGCTGGTTGCGATGCATGAATCGAGTCATATTCTGCGTCATGAACGTCAAGGGTACCAGCTCCAGAACCGCTTTAATGTGTTGCCAGTGGGCAATGTGTTTCGCACTTGGAATGTCGATGACTTGAAAGCGTGGCCAGATGAAATCGCAGCGGCACTGTATGAGTTACCGATGCGAGAGATAGGTGGTCAGCTACCAGGGTGGGAAGAGCTCGAAGCGATTAAGCAGTATTGCAACGAACAATCCATTCATTTGCATATGGATGGCGCGCGCTTGTGGGAGTGTGGTGCATATTATCAAAAACCTTACAGCGAAATCGCAAAGGGCTTTGATACTGCTTATGTCTCGCTATACAAAGGGCTCAATGGGCTTGGTGGCTCACTGTTGTTGGGTGATAAAGCGTTTGTTGCGAAGGCGTCAGCTTGGATGAAACGACAAGGCGGTAATGTGTATCACCGTACACCTTATGTTGTATCGGCAGCAATGCAGTTTGATCAACGACTAGCGCAGATGCCCGCTTTGTATGAACGCACGAAACAGATCTACCAAATCTTGTTAGATTACCCTCAATTCAAAGTGAACCCACAACAACCGCAAGCGAACATGCTACATCTTTATTTGCCGGCAAGTTACGAAGATGGGATTGCTTTAAGAGACAATATTGCTAGTAAGCATAAGGTATGGATAGGAAACCCAGCTATCTGTGAGTTACCGAATCAATGCAAGATTGAGTGGTATGTGGGGGATAACTTATTAAACCTGCCGGATCACGAGTTGATCGATATCTTGGACCTCATTAGCGAAGCACTGATTTGAGTACCGAACGGCTGGACTGAATCTAGTGAGGAGTGCTAACTAGGATGAATACAGGTGTGTTTACCTGTATTCATTTAAGTCGGGACAATAGAGGGTGTGTTACATATATTGGTTGATGTACACGTCGACTAGGAACATGAATACTGGAACGGTGCTAAGAACTCCGAAGAAGACGATAGGCACCCAGTTTTTCATTTTCTTTTTAGGTTGCTCTGTATTGTTCATAGATTCGGCCTTAAATTCGTTGTTGAGTCTGCGCTTGGGTTAGAACTGAATGGTATCAAATAAATTAGCACTGCCCTATGCGGATTTGGTATTTCGTGGTGTGCATCAAACACAGAAAATCGCGTTGATTCATAAACGGTTCATAAAGGCTCAACAATAATGAACTTATTGAAAGAAGCACAGCCTTATTTGGCATAGTAATTAAACAGCATTCAAAGAGTTGGAGAATACAGAATGAAAACAATAGGTAACATCATTTGGTTTCTGTTCGGTGGCGTATTTATGGGATTGGCGTGGTGGTTCTTTGGGCTGCTTGCATTCCTTACCATCGTTGGTATTCCGTGGGGTAGAGCGTGTTTTGTTATGGGGAACTTCTCGTTCTTTCCATTTGGTCAAGAAGCCATTTCTCGTGATGAGCTGACCAATGAAATGGATATTGGTACCAGTCCGTTAGGTATGATAGGTAACATCATATGGTTCTTGTTTGCAGGTATTTGGCTTGCGATTGGTCATATCATGTCAGCGGTGGCATGTTTCATTACCATCATTGGTATTCCGTTTGCGATTCAGCACCTTAAGCTAGCGGTTATCTCACTGGCGCCAATCGGTAAAACGGTGGTTGATAAACGCGAAGCAGAAGCGGCACGAGTGAGAAATTACAAAGGGTAAGATTTTAATTCGAGCTGTAGAGAACTCAAAAGCACATCATTTGATGTGCTTTTTTCATAGAGTATGTCTAACGCTTCTGATAACGCTAAACGTTATTGAACAAGACTTCGACTCGAAAGGTGATGTTGGCTTCTTCAGTGTGTTTCTCGTATGGCTCTCGCTCCCACTGATAGCGCGGAGTAATCTCGTAAAATAGCCACTCTTTCCAAATGTTTTCTCGATAGGTAACCGACACTTGCGAGTATTCGTAGTGGTTATATGGCTCGCTGGTCGCGGTTATCGTGGCGCTGTATTGCAGAGCTTGGTCTTGAGAAAGGTAATGGTACAAGGTAATGCCCGTACCATACTCCCAGCCTTTGAGGTCATCGTTATAGCCAGCAAAGTTAGACCAACGCGCTAAGAAATTGTCACTCAAAGAGAGGTCAAAATCGATATCAGTGATCTCTCCCGTCTCTTTCTTCTCTTGATACACACGTTGGGTTAGCCGAAGCACTGCATCTGTGGTGAGCGGGTAGGTAAAACGGTAGCGAGCCTCGATACGAGGGCGCAGAGTCGCTTTGATATTAAAACTACTGTAACCCTTGGCATAGGCGTCATAACGAAGGCCAAGTGCATTCTCTAACTCTTCAGAATCTTGCGGGAAGAAGTCTAAGAATTCTTCATCGCCAACAGACTCGTAGATTAGCTTAAGCCTTTTGCTGACAAAGGGTAAATGTAAGCGTGCGTTGAGCTTGGTGGAGTAATCCACGTCACCGCCCTCAGAATAGATGAAATCATTATACCAACGTACAGAGGTTCCGGCTCTGGCGTCCTCGGTAATACGGTCATCCACAAAGAAGTTATCGAACCATATTGCGGGCTGACAAAACTTGCTGTTTAGGTAGTGGTAAGCTTTTTCGACGCGCGTGTCTTCTAACGGTTGGCTGTGACACTCATCCTGTTCCTCCGCGAAGGCAGAGTGGGAAACGAGCGATGCTAATAATGAGGAGCTAACTATCCAACGACTCAATGGAACCTGTTTGTCATTCTATGTATCAATAGTTTAACTATAACTAAGCAGTTACGACAATGCGACTTTTAAAGAGATTTATCAGGATCAGTGGCTATTCAAAACAGAGACTTGAATAGCATATGGTAGGTAAAGAAAACGGGCTCAGTAGGTGAGCCCGTTTGTCGATAAGTTTATAAGTGACTTAATGGCCGATTACATTGCCGCTTCGAAAATCGCAGAGATTTCTTCGTGGGTCGCTTGTTTAGGGTTAGTAAAACCACATGCGTCTTTCAGAGCGTTGTCAGACAGAGTAGGGATATCTTCTAGCTTCGCACCAAGTTGCGCGATACCTGTTGGGATGTTCACGTCATTTGCTAGTTGAACAATCGCTTCGATCGCAGCTTCTGCACCTTGCTCTGGTGACATACCTTCAACGTTAACGCCCATTGCTTTTGCAACATCACGTAGACGCTCAGGACAAACTTGCGCGTTGTAGCGTTGAACGTGTGGTAGCAAAATAGCATTACATACACCGTGTGGAAGGTCGTAGAAACCACCCAGTTGGTGCGCCATCGCGTGAACATAACCTAGTGACGCGTTGTTGAACGCCATACCCGCCATGAACTGTGCGTAAGCCATTTGCTCACGTGCGTCAATGTCTTCGCCGTGCGCTACTGCCGTTCTTAGGTGAGCTTGTACAAGTTCAATTGCTTTAATCGCTACAGCGTCTGTTATTGGTGTCGCTGCGATAGAAACGTAAGCTTCGATTGCGTGTGTTAGCGCATCCATACCTGTTGCAGCAGTCAGTGATGAAGGCTTAGCAAGCATTAGTTCAGGATCGTTTACTGAAATAAGCGGTGTTGTGTGCTTATCAACGATAGCCATCTTAATGTGGCGCTCTTCATCAGTGATGATGCAGAAACGTGTCATTTCTGAAGCGGTGCCCGCAGTCGTGTTGATAGCGATAAGAGGCATCATAGGTTTTTCAGATTGATCGACACCTTCGTAATCTGCAATCTTGCCGCCGTTAGAAGCAACCAAAGCGATACCTTTTGCGCAGTCGTGTGGAGAACCGCCACCTAGAGAAATAACGAAATCACAGTCGTTGTCAGTCAGTAATTCAAGACCATCATTTACGTTTGTGATGGTTGGGTTTGGTTGAGTGCCGTCGAATACCACAGCGTCTACACCGCGCTCGCTAAGAAGGTCTTGTACCTGCTTAACCACGCCAATTTGGTTTAGGATTTTATCGGTTACGATAAGACCTTTTTTAAAGCCTTGAGACTGAATGCTATCAGCAGCATCCTTTAGACAGCCAGTACCCATGAAGTTGATTGTAGGGATGTAAAATGCACTAGACATTGGAAAACTCCGGTTAATTATGATTTTTAATTGCCTATATGTTGTCGGCAAACAACTGGTCGACCATTGATCTGGAACAACTTTGATTTCGAACTACCACTTTCTGGTTATTGGTTGTGATAGGGCTCATATAGCAATCGTTTTTATGGTTTTCTGATGTGTATATTGTCAGTTATGGATGGTGAATAATTGATCGTTCTAAGACTGGTATGATGCTTTATAACCATTGAAAATAAGGCTATTCAGTCAACGCTGGCTCATGTTCTTCTTGTGTCGATTCTTGAGCTGGGTTGACAGTGCATTCGACCTGGCTTTCCTTTTTCCCAGGTGAATCTGACGCTTCTTGAGGCTCTTCATCGTAGTATTTGACCAGGAATGGAGTGAGCATGACGGATGACGGTAAGAAGTGCTTCATAGTACATCCCGGTACATTTCGTGTATTTCCTTTATGGTATTGGTTTAATATGTGGCAAAATTTGCGATACATCATGACTTGTTGCTTGTTTTCTATAAATTCTTAGAACTATATTCAGGCTCACAAAAATGGTAGTAGAATGCACACTTAACCGTTGAGGTTAGGAAAATTCGGCTCGATAGCGCGAATAATAGGAGAGATAATGAAGTACGATTGGATATTCTTTGATGCGGATGAAACCTTGTTCCACTTTGACGCTTTTCAAGGAATGAAGCTAATGTTCTCACGTTTTGGTGTGGATTTTAGCGAGCAGGATTATTCTGTTTATCAAGAAGTTAACCTACCACTATGGGTAGACTATCAAGATGGCCGAATTACGGCTGATCAACTGAAGCACACACGCTTCGAAAGCTGGGCAGAAAAGTTAGAAACAACAACTGCAGAATTAAACAGCGCATTCCTAACAGCAATGGCGGACATCTGTTCTTTGCTACCGGGTGCCAAAGAGCTAATGGAATCGTTACAAGGCAAAGTGAACATGGGCATTATTACTAATGGCTTCACTGAGCTGCAATCGATCCGTTTAGAGCGCACTGGCATGACCGATTACTTCGAACATGTGATCATTTCTGAAGAAGTCGGCGTTGCTAAACCAGATGCTGAGATCTTTGAACATGCACACAAGCTTGTTGGCTTACCAGCAAAGCAGCGCATTTTGATGGTGGGAGATAACCCACACTCAGACATTTTAGGTGGCTTAGATTTTGGTATCGAGACCTGTTGGTTAAACAGCCAAGAGAAGGCGACGCCAGAAGGTATTAACCCGCATTATCAAGTGAAGTCTCTGGCTGAGCTACAAGCACTTCTGTTAGCGTAACGGCTTACTGACTTTAGCTTTATTCATTGATCATCTTTTTATTCGTTGATCATCACTTTATTCGTTGATCACTAATGGCCGAGTACAATTCTGTGCTCGGCTACTTAATTTCTACAGGTTTCACTTTTCGATTGTGGTACTCAAGCATATTTATGCTTTAAGCTGCCACGATAACTACTCATAATAAATAGAAGGAATAAGCGTGCTGAAATCTCATCGCCATAGCTGCTTCGGCATTGCTGCCATTTTACTTTGGAGCTGCTTAATTGCGTTATCTCGTAGCGTCTCAGAGCAATTAGGCCCAATTGGCGGCGCAGCCAGTCTTTACACAGTGAGTTCACTGTTTTTGGTTTGCGTTATGGGGTTACCTAAGCTGAAACGCTTCTCAAAGTCTTATTTGTTGATTGGTGGCGCGCTGTTCGTTTGCTACGAGATCTTTCTAGCCTTGGCATTAGGCATGGCAAATAACCGACATCAAGCCTTAGAGATGGCGGTTATCAATTACCTTTGGCCTGCTCTGACGGTATTGTTTGCGGTATTACTCAGCGATAAAAAGATAAATTGGCTGGTGTACCCTAGTATCTTTTTGGCTTTCTTTGGTGTGGCTTGGAGCATCAGTGGCGACCAAGGCCTCTCTGTTGAACAGATTGCGGCAAATATCGCGACTAACCCTAAAACCTATTCGATGGCGTTCTTCGGTGCGATTATCTGGGCGGTTTACTGTAACTATACTCAGAAAGTTGCGAAAGGGCAGAATGCGATTGTGTTGTTCTTTATCGCTACAGCGATCACCTTGTGGATCAAATACGCACTTAGCAGCGAAACCGGAATGGTACTGACGAGCAGTGCCGCGATTGATTTGGCTTTAGCTGGCGTGTGCATGGGCGCGGGCTACGCGCTTTGGAATACCGCGATATTGGGTGGCAACATGGTCTTTCTTGCTACCATGTCTTACTTCACGCCAATTTTTGCAACCTTACTCTCTTCTATGATTTTAGGTTTAACGCTGGCTATCACATTTTGGCAGGGGGTATGTATGGTGACGATTGGATCACTGGCTTGCTGGTGGGTTACAAGAGAAAAAAAGCCGACGGTTAAGGCGTCGGCTTCTGAAGAGATTCAATCTCAATAGCAATTGCGTTTATCTACCGATTGCTGGGTGAGAATTAGCTCGCGATGTTGAGGTTCAGTTGAAGCTCATATGGCATCTTAGACAGGCGTCGCTTTAGTTGGCGGCGCGTACGTTCAATATCATCGACCGCAATCGCTTGTTGGTCGTTGGTATGAATATCAACGTTGATTCTTAGCTCAGGACCAACCTTAGTCACACCGATTAGCTCCAAATCTTGTTCTGCTTCTTTGTCTACCGCGACAACGTTCTTATCTACCGCGTCACAAATTTCTTTGTTTGCCGACATCATTAGTAGCTCACGCATCGCTTCTCTTAGCATATCGAACGGTACTTTGATGAAGTAGAAAGACATCAGCAACATCATCATTGGGTCGGCATACACAGCATATTCTGCGAACGGTGAGAATGTCATTGACCAAGCCACGACGAAACCTGCTGTTACCGCGACACTCAATAGTGTATCCATTTGCCATTGCTTAGACTCAGCCTGAATCAAGCCAGATGAAATGCTCTTACTCTTCTTAGCGATGTACCACCACGCGTAACCACAGCCCAATACGTTAAAAATACCAAACAGAGTTGCGATAGAAGCATCAACTTCACGACCACCTGTCATCAAGGCGCCAATCGCTGAATACAGTGAATAACCAACCACAAGTAAAATGACAGCAGCTTTAATCGTGATGACGATAGGTTCAATGATCGCACGACCGAACGGGAATTCACGATCAGAAGGGCGATTAATGTATTTTGAGGCAGCTAGTGACAATAAAGTTAACAGTAAGCTAATAAGAGAGTAGACACCGTCAAATACTATGACCAGAGAGCCAACGAGAAGACCCAACATCAATCCGCCAATAGCGAAGCCTGATGCTAAAAGGGCTGAGAACAATAGAACTCGGTTTTCGTTTTGGCTTTTCCTGTCACACATAATATTTTCCAGATGTTTTTGATAATTTCATTGTTCTAATATTGAGCGAGATTTTCAAACTTTATCTGATGATGTTTATGTTACAGAACATGGTTTTTTATATTATTCATTTTAATTCAGTTGTTTACATTAATATTTAGGTGTCAGTAAAATTGACGATGACTGTTTTCGTGGACTAGTGTGCAACTGAATCAAGATCGCTTATCATTAATAAAACACATCATTGAGCGGTGTTTTATAGCGCGGTGAAGGGCATTAGCGCTTGGAATAGTGGGAAAGAAAGGATGACGATGAAGTTTGATGATATTAGCGACAGCGATTTGTGGGCAATCGCTAACCCTATTATGGATAATTTGATGGAGGGCTCAACCAATGTTGATCATGCCCAACATTGTCGCGACTTTACTCAACGAATGAAGGACATAGTGACACCTGAGTATTTAGAAAAGGTGTGCCATCATTATCAACACAGCAACGGCTTTTTTGCAGAGCGCGAACCTGTTGCGGTGTTTAGGCGTTCTGATTCCGTCGCTTTTATATGGAAGCAGGCATACACCATTGCCAAAGGCGAATTCGTTGCTGAAATGGTGCTAGTTGAAGAAGACGGACGTTATCTAGTGGACCATGTGATGGTCTTCTAACCAGCCTCAATTAGAAATCGAACAAGTAATCACTTAGCTGGTCTGCGAGCCAGTTCATACCTGGGTGTTCTGCCATTCCAGCTGCCGTAAACATGCAGTAATCTTCTTGCGTTAGGCCGTAGGTGTGTTTGATTACTGCTAATTCTTGCTCACGCAGCAGATGACGTATCAGCGGCTCTGGCATTACGCCCCATGCGTCTTCACGCAAAATTGTATCTAGCATAAAGTCAAAGCTAGAGAAACCAATGTAACGACGAGAGAATGGCTCAAGCTCTGGATTATCTTTTTCGTTGAGATAAACCATGGTCGCTTGCATCGAATTTCTTAGCACTTCGTCGGAGACACGGCGCATTGCACTCAGGTCATGTCCTTTCTTACACACAGACATCATCCGAATCTTACCAAGTGGGTTATAGATGATTCTTGGGTCGTCTACACGTTCGTAATCAACACCGAATGCGAAATCAACTTGTTGAGTTTCAACGAGGTTGGCTAAGTCACCACTCGATGCTAGAACGAAGTTAAAAGAAGTAGAAGGGTACTTGTTGTTCAGCGTGTGAGATAAATCTTGCCACATTTCATCGGGCAGAGAATCATCGCGAGCAATCCATATCTCGGCGTTGAACTCACCAGAAACATGGAGGCAGGTTTGTTTAATACGCGCCGCTGTCACTAACATTCCTTCGCAATCTTTATAGATGGCTTTGCCTGCTTCAGACAGCTCGACGTGGTTGCCGCTGCGTACGAAAAGTTCTACATCTAATTCTTTCTCCAAGGCTTTGATCGACATACTAAGCTTGGTTCGGTTGCATTCTAGCTGGCGTGCAGCTTCAGAGACTGATCCTAAATCAGCAACAGAACAGAAGGCTTGGACTTGAGAAAGGTTCATTTCATTTCCAGATTAGGCGGGTATTGGTGCATATTATATTGAATATTGTGCTGGCTATCTTAGAAATAGTCCATCTTTGCATGATAACTCTATGACGAATTGACTAATTTAGTTTACTCTGGGCAGGTTCCGAACCTACAAGAAGTAAAGATGGAGGCCATGATGGCGAAACAATGGGACGAGTACGCCGTTGATTGGGATAAAGATCCCGCGACCGCAGGATTCGCACAGTCCGTATTTGACCAGTTAACACAGCTCGTTGATTTAAACGGAACCCGTGTCCTTGATTTTGGTTGTGGTACAGGACTACTCAGCCAAAAAATATCTCCTTTAGCAAAAGAGATCATCGCACTCGACATGTCTGAGGGGATGATTGAAGAGCTAGATAAGAAAGAACTACCCAACGTTGAACCGGTTGTTGATATTCTATCGCGCGGGCTAGCAGCGCAGCATCCAGCATTCAGAAACCAGTTTGACTTAGTGGTTGCATCGTCGGTTTGTGGCTTTCTCCCGAACCTACAAGACACAGTTAGCCTAATTTATACGCTACTCGAAAACGATGGCACATTTGTTCACTGGGACTGGTGTCTAGAAAACGACAGCGATGACTACGGCGTAAGCCCTGAGCGCTCAGAGAACGTATTGAGTGCTGCTGGATTTTCTGTTGTTGAAGTATCGGCACCTTTCTCTGTTAATACCCCACAAGGCAAGCTAAAAGTGCTGATGGGCGTTGGACGTAAGTAGTTCATTTGAAGCTTATGGCTAAGTGATTAGCGAGAACTAAAATCCAAAACACGTTTTAGCGAACGAAGTAAAACATAAATAACCGAACCCACATCAACGGTCTTAGTGCCAGTTATGTGGGTTTTCTATTTTTAGTTGTTGAGATTTATGACACTTACTAACGTTTTAAACGCATAAATCCGCCCCTCTAAAATCGCCCAATGACAAATTGCTCATTTCCATTTTGGAAATGTATCCTTGCATACATTTCACTAGTGGAAACTGAATGGTCAGATATAAAATAAGCCCATAACTATTTTAAGGGTTTTATCATGAGCCACCAATCTGCTTCTCCACAACTTTCCAAGCAGCAACAACGCTTTAGCAATATCATTTCAGATGCCAATCTGTCACCAAAACAGAAGTCGAGCTATCTTGCTTTAGAGGCTGAAGCGAGCCTACCGTACATGCCGGTAAGTAGTGAAGTAGAACAAGCCTTACAACAAGGCGTGCTATGTGACATGTTTGAAGGTCACGCTCCATTTAAGCCGCGCTATGTGCTTCCCGATTATTCTAAATACTTACATCAAGGCTCAAAGTATTTAGAGCTTAGCGCGGCAATTAATTTTGATGAAGCATTGAACATGCTTACCATCCTTTACCATCACGTCCCATCGGTAACATCTATTCCTGTTTACTTAGGTCAATTGGATGATGTATTAATGCCTTTCGTTGGCGACTTAACAGAAGAGCAGGTTTATCAGAAGCTTAAGTTATTCTGGATCATGCTGGACCGCACACTGCCAGATGCGTTCATGCATGTGAATATCGGGCCAATAGACAACATTATCTGCCGTACTATTTTGCGAGTTGATGCTGAACTCAAGCAGATTGCGCCAAACCTTACTTTTATGTATGACCCTGCTGTAACACCTGATGATTTGCTACGTCATGCTGCGAGCAATATTTGTGAATGCAGTAAGCCACACATCGCTAACTACCCAGCACACGCTGCGGCATACGGTGATAAGCGCTTTGGCATCGTGAGTTGTTATAACTCTCTTCCTTTGGCTGGTGGTTCAAACACTTTAGTACGTATGAACCTAAAACAAGTAGCGTTGAAGTCTGAGGACAGTGTCGATTTCCTACAGCAAGTGTTACCACACTACAGCGCTATCATGGTTGAGCTAATGAACGCTCGTAGCCGCTTCTTGCATGAAGAATCTAATTTCTTCAAGGGTTTCTTAACCCAAGAGGGTCTGATCGAAGAAGATCGCTTTGCACCAATGTTCGGCATCTACGGTATGGCTGAAGCTGTGAATATCTTGATGGAGAAAGAGGGTAACGCAGGACGTTATGGTCATGACGAACAAGCTAACCAACTTGGACATCGCATTTCAGAAAAACTGGCTGAGATCGTTGATAGCTCTGAAGTGAAATATGGTTTAGAAGGCAAGGCTCTATTGCATGCTCAAGGTGGTATCAGCCTAGATGAAGGTGTAACACCAGGTGTGCGTATCCCTTATGGAACAGAACCAGATCCTGTCTCTTACGTTCGTGCGACAGCGGGGCACCACAAGTTCTATACCTCAGGTATCAGCGACATTTTAACCATCGACGAAACAGTGAAGTCGAACCCTGAAGCTATGTTTAACCTGTGTAAAGGTGCAATCCAAGCGGGTTACCGTGAGTTTACCGCTAACGTTGCATCAAACGACTTAGTTCGTGTGACAGGTTACATGATTAAGTTGTCTGACATCGCTAAATACGACGAAGAAGGTTCGCGCACCAACACGACTTTCTTAGGAGCTGAAGCGGCGAAAAATACGGGCATCTTAGAGCGTAAACCGCGCGTGGCAAGCTTAGAGATGTCGCCAACGTACGAATAACCTGGTGTTCGAATCACATTAACTATGAAAATTTCTGATCTAACAACTCAAATGGCTAGGGTTAATAACAATAAGACAGAAAAACAAGCGAAGGTCAGCCGTGTGCTGACCTTTTCTTGTGTTGATGGGCCGGGAAATCGGCTTGTGCTGTTTCTACAGGGGTGCAATTTCGACTGTATAACCTGTCATAACCCTCATACCATCAATCACTGTAATCATTGCGGAGATTGCGTTAGTGGCTGCCCAAGTGGTGCCTTGAGTACTATTGGTGGCAAAGTGATATGGGATCCGGTGGCTTGCACCAATTGCGACCAGTGTATTGATGTTTGTGGTCACAAATCGAGCCCGAAAATCACCACGATGACGGTTTCAGAAGTGCTAGAACTTGTGAGACATAACCAGTTCTTCCTGAGTGGTATTACCGTGTCGGGCGGAGAAGCGACCATGCAGTTGCCGTTTATCATTGATCTATTTGAAGCGATGAAAAGCGATCCGCAGCTAGCGCATCTCACATGTTTTATTGATAGCAATGGCTCGCTGTCAAAACAAGGCTGGGACAAGGTGTTGCCTTATCTTGATGGAGCGATGATTGATCTTAAATCTTGGCAATCAGAAACCCATAACTGGCTAGTGGGAAGAGGGAATCATCGTGTGTTTGAAACCATCAATTATCTAGCGGAACAAGGTAAGTTACACGAAGTTAGGCTTTTGCATATTCCGGGTAAGAGTGACCTTGAGGATGAGATAGAGCAAGTTGGGTATTACTTGAAAGGATTGCCAGCTGATGTTCGGATTCGACTCAATGCTTTTCAACATCACGGCGTGACTGGCGAAGCGTTGGAGTGGCCTAAGTGTACAAAACAACAGATGCAAAGCTTTCACGACCAGCTCTACACGATTGTTCAAAGGCCGATGCAAACGCCAGAGGTGTACACTTAATATTCTCGGTCTTCAATGACCAAAGAACTAGGCTTCTAAAAAAAGAGCTAGGCTTCTAAAAACAGGTCACACAGCCATTTGATCGCCTGATCATTCATGTTTGGCTTGTTCCACACTAAGCTGTACGCCACTTTTCCGTAATCGAAGGGGAGTGGCTTACTCACTAATCCGTGGGCTTGTTTTGCGTGTTCAGCCCACTGTTTCGAACAAGTGAACAGGAAAGGTGTATTGTGACAAAGCACAGCCGCTGCCCCAAAGTCAGCGACCGAAATAGCCATCTCTCTTGGCTTATGGCGTTGCACTAAGCTTTGTTCAAAGTAAGGCTGTGACAGTTCATTATCTAAGATGCCAATGTGCTTGTAGTTTAGGTAACCCTCTACCGTCAGCTCTTGCTGTGCGAGCGGGTGGTGAGCACCCATCAAGCAAACCATCTCATCCGGCAGGATCGTTTCCCACACCAGATCTTTGTTGTCTGTCGGAGGTTGAGAGATATCGTGAGGTAATAAGATCAAATTAACCTTGCCGCTGAGCAAAGCATCGAACCCAAGCTGCTGTTTCGAATAGATATGAAGTTTTGCTTGCGGAGCAAGCCCTGTGGTGATTCTGCTGATCTTAGAGGCGAATACTTCAAAAGTACTCTCGCGCATCGAGAGTGAAAAGCTGCCTTGGTATTCCTCTGGAGCGAAGCTCTTCTGATGAAGCAATCCATTCATGCTGGAAAGAATCGCGTGAACCGTTGGAGCGATTTGAAGTGCAAAGGGCGTTGGGATGAGCTTAGTGCCATCTCGGTAGAACAGCTCGTCGTTGAGGATCTCACGAAGCTGAGACAGGGTCTTACTCACACTTGATGGGCTAACACAGAGCTGCTCAGAGGTTTGAGTCACGCTATGGGTATTTAGCATTATATGTAGAGCAGTGAGGTGCTTAAGGCTCACTCTCGATAAGTGTAAGTAATCCATGTATGACTCGCGAATTCAAATTGGCTTGTGATTTTGAATTTACACCAAAACCGAACAAGCCAAATTGATAAAGGTTATTTTCGAGCTAACTTATGGTGAGCTCGTGAAAAGTGGCCTGCGCAAAATGCACCAACGATGGAAAGCTCACCGGCTAAACACAATGCAGCGCAAACTTCAGCTAAGGCTTGGGATTTACCATTGCCGTGCAGCCCTAGCAAATCAAGACACGCTTTTTGGCTTGGAAGGCTGGTACCGCCACCAACAGTACCCACCATTAGGTTAGGAAGCGTTACGCTTGCGTATAAACCGCCTTCTTTGTTTAGCTCCATGCGAGTCATGCCAATGGCAGATTCTGCAACGCACGCGGCGTCTTGTCCGCAAGCAATATAAAGAGCAGCTAGTGCATTAGCGTAATGGGCATTGATACCGATAGTGCCGCTCAGAGCGCCGCCCACAGTGGTCATTTGACCAAACTGAACCATCTTCTCAGGCGTGGTATGTAGATACTTAGCAACAAGTTCTGCTGGGATATTTACTTCAGCGGTTACCTTTTTACCACGAACGCTGCGCAAGGTTTGGGTATTGGCTTTCTTATCACCCGACAAGTTACCATCAAGGAAGGCGTGATCGGGTTTCACTGGTGTATGTTCAATGATGTACTCAAATACCGCGTTGGTCGCGATGGTCACCATATTCTGACCAGAAGCATCTCCGGTTAGAAACTCAAACACCAAATAAACATGGTTACCTTCAATGTTGATATTGATATCGGTAAGTTTGCCGTGTGATGTTGTTGATTCTGCCAAGCTCTTGAACTTTTCATAGTGAGTTACTGCCCATGCCACAAATTGTCCAGCTTCCACTAAGCCTTGGAATGCAAAGCCAGGGGTGCGCGTTACGCCTTCATTGAGCAACATTGCACTCGCGCCGCCACAGGCACTAATGAGTTTAGAACCTCGGTTGTAAGACGCGACAAGTGCTGCTTCGGTTGTTGCCAGTGGAACTAGGTAATCACCTTGGGCAAACAAGCCGTTGACGCGCAATGGGCCAGAGATACCTACAGGTACCTTAACAGTGCCAACGAAGTGCTCGATGTTTTTTTCATAGGTTTGCATCTGGCTTTCAGTATGAGGGTCGAGTAGCTCTTTTTGTGATTCTTGATTATCGAGAGCAGTCCAACGACGTGTCACATTCTTTTCTGTCAGGTAAGGGCTAGGTGTCAGCTTGTTTGCTGGCTTTTCAAAATGAGGTTGGAGTTTATTTTCTAATTCGTCTGCGGAGATATCGCCCCCTAAAATAGAAACATAGTCACGGCGATGCAGATTTAGTTTTGGCATAAATAGTATGAAGTAAAGTTTGTGCAGCAAAATGGTTTGCGCTGATTCTACCGAGTAATAGACCAGAAACAAGCGCCAGATATAATGAGTTACAGTTTGTGTGCTTATTACGTCAAAAAGTATTAAAAGTGCTTGAACCAAAGGGATTCAGACTACAGGAACCGGACGTTAAATTTGATTATAGATCAGTTCAACAGATCAGCACGGCCTAGATATGGATATCGACTAGGCTGCCAATGGCTTCGTTTTGGCGCTCCACAACGCTAGCACCGACACGGTTATAGCTTGCACTCTGCGTTAATTTGACCAACGCATCGCTTGAAGAAGCAGTAGGTTCTGGTTCTTTTTCTTTAAATGAAAGTGATTGCTCAGGTTCAATTTGATTAAAGCTGAAATCGCTGTCTTCGATTACATCGTCGTCAGATTCGGGCACATGTTCAGAGACTTGATTATGTTTTGAGGCTTGGTTGAGTTCGATCGCCGCTTCTTCAGCCATGTTGGCAGACTGCTGAATAATGGCGTAACCAGATTGAATACCAGATATCGACATAGCAGGACCTTTAATTGACGTATTGGAAGAGTCTAGTTGGACGATATTTTAAGCGCAATGTTGAGAAGGGGAAATCTACGGTGAAACGGTGAACTTAAGCTAAAATAGTGATATCTGTCTATTAACTGAACAGATCGTTAAGTGCATTTAGCTCTTCGTCAGTAAGCAGAGTTTCTTTCTCTGTTTCCAGATTACCGTCAATCTCACCCTGCAACGCTTTTAGTTGCTCCGGGTTAAGAAGCTGGATCTGCTGTTTAAATGCTTCAAACTGTTGAGTATTCATAATGTGACCTTGCTGCAATTCCATATGCTCCAAGGAGCATAGACTACTGTAACCAGAAATCAAACAAGATTAAGAGAATATTAAACTTATTTTGTCGTTTCCTAGAACTAAGACAACTATAAATTTCTGTGGTCGCTTTTTGTCCGAGAAATGTTAAGCAAAGTTAAGGCTTGGTCAATCAAAGTCAGAAAGTCATGACAATGTAAAAATCGACTCATCCCTTATGCAGTAAGGCTAGGTGAGGAGTTGCCCTACCCAAATATAGGTATTGGTAGAGCAACCCACAAATTTAACAAATGATCAAAAGGTAAGCGATTGCCGCTATCTTTTTGTTTTTACAGTACTTTGTGCTTCGTTCAAGAAGTGTCCGTTTCAAACGCTTTGTCGATTTTTACTTTAACTGCAAATTTGGTTGCTAGCGTATGCAGTTCTGGAAGCATTCGATAGATCAAATGCAGCTGTTGTAGAACCATTCTGACAGAACTTTCGTCTTCTTCTCGCCACTCACTCAAACGTTTATCCAAATCAGGATCGTAAGTATTTTTGACTTCACACTGTTCGCAGTGAGAGTAAAGCTGATCATTGAGCGCGTCGAGGTGCTCATGGATGACACGGTGAGCATCTAAAACGAGCTTGTGTGTCGACTCGTCGTCGATACGTGTTCTATGCGCACCTAAAGCGGAAATGTAGCTTAATAGGGCGTGGTTGAGCGTTAGGAAGCGGAAACTCTCATCTTCAGAAGTACGATATTTCCCAGGTTCGACTAACATACTGCTGATCGCCACGGTCAGGTTCGCATCGTTATTGTGAGCACTGCGACGAGCGATACGGTAATTCAGCGTGTCTTTTTTGCCGACTCGGTACTGACCGATGATTTGCGCTAGATAGTTTTTGTTGGCGTCCAGCGCGTCAGCCATTACCTTGTGTAGTCGCTTTGATTGCCAATCGGGTAACACATAAACCACTGCCAATACCGCCAAAGCACAGCCAATGAAGGTATCTGCAAGCCTTGGCAGAACCACAGCGTAGCCTTCACCAAGCTGGTTAAAGCAGAACAGTACCAATAGGGTGATGAAGCCTGTCGCGAAGCCGTAGTTATTAATACGGAACGCAAAGAACATCACACCACTGATCACAATGAATACCAACTGGCTTTCTTGAGAAGGGAAGAAGGTCAACAGTGGCACACCGATCAACAGGCCAGCAACGGTACCAATAACACGCGCAGTCAGCTTTTGGCGGGTAGCACTGAAGTTTGGTTGGCAAACAAACAATGTCGTTAGCAAGATCCAATAACCGCGTTCGATCTCAAACCCTTGGATGATACCGTAGCCAAGTGTCAATGTGATTGCCATACGAATGGCATGGCGAAAGAGCATAGAGTCAGTATGAAGGTTGGCTTTGATCTTCTGCCACATTGCCGACAGCGTATGTGGGTTGGTGTCGTCTAATACATCTTCCTCTAGCTTTTCCGCATCTGGGTTACTGATGTTTGATAGCTGCTTCTCAACGGTCGCTAGGTTATTGAACAGATAATCCAGTTGGTTCAACAACGGCTTCCATTCGGGCTTATTTTGTTGATGTAGGTGGTTGAGTGAAGACATTAATTCATCCAGCGCTAACACTGATTTATCACCATGTTGATACTCAGCGCCCACCTTGAGTGAGCTCGCCACCTCTTTACATGCTGTTGCCTGCGCTTCCAGTAGGTATTTGAAGCGGAATAGCACATCAGAACGTTCAAAGTGTTTGGCAAGCTCTTGGTAGCGGTAGTGAGTAGAACTTACACGCTCGTGAATATCTTGTGCGATGAAATAAGTGTTTAAGAAGCGGTCACTTGGGCCATCAATGTGTCCGCGCTTAGAACGGTTAAGTAGCGTTGCTTTACACATGTTGAGCGCATTCACGGTACTCGCATTCAATTTGGCTTCAATAATGCGGTGTGGTTGAGGAATAAGGTCAGAAACAGGGTAGAAAAGCTCAGCCTTCGATTCCATGTAGGTGCCAATTTGGTCAAACACCGTAGCAAGGTTCTGCTGTACAGGTTGCATCGGCCACACGATTTGCCAAATCATCGACATGAAGTAGTACCAAGCTGCGCCCGTTAAGAGTAACAAAGGTTGGAACCATAAGTTGACGCTCTCATGGGCCCCGAGCATGGTGTAGATGGCCACTAGCAGAGAACCAAAGGCGATACTGGCGTATTTAGGGCCGATTGCACCCAGCATGATGAATGAGAATGTTGACGCAAATAGACCCAATGCGAACAGCCAGGGGGTGTCGAAAAGTAGTTCAATAGAAAAAGCGGCGACGGCAAAACAGATAAAGGTTAGGGTCAGGGCTTTTAAGCGACCAGTAAAGCTGTCATCACTTTCGGCCAATGCCGCAGCGATAACACCTAAAATCAACGGGGTGATGAGTGTGTTCTGTCCATAATACCAAGCAGGTACGACTACTCCGAGCAGAGTGATGAGAATTAATATGCTGTAATTTATGGTTTTATTCGCCCAATAGAGGCGTAATTTGGCTGAAAAGTCCACAGTCACTCGCTTGACGCACTAAAAACCATAATCCTAACAGAAATCAAGCACAAGAATTTGATACTTATCCATAATTGTCCATAGGTGGTCATGAAAGCGTCGATAAGATATGAGATATTATTAATTCTCATTGCATCATGATATAAATTCAATATTCCCAATTAAGAGCACACTCCAATGCAGCTAAGCGCTAACAAGACTGCACAATTTTTTATTCAAAATGAATACCATCAGGTTGAACTCGATGGTTCACGTCTACTGTTGTCGTCAGTGGGAAGTGAGGAACGTATCCCGTTTACTATTTGGAGTGGCAAGATCGCGATCAAACGCGGATTGTTTTGGGGATCGTTACAGTTTTTTGCTAACCAACAAGACGGAAAGCAGCGCAGTTGGTTAGTTCAAGGTCTACCTTGGGACCAGTGTCGTCAGTTTGCACGTGCATCTGTGGCGGCATACCAGAAATGGCACGACACACAGTGTGAGCAGCTGGCTGAACACGTACCTCAATGGGAAGCTGAGTTACTACGCTTAGAGCAACTTCCAGCCTTTCTTCCTCATTCTAAAGTCAACACTTGGGTTGAGAAGGTTAACTCTGGCCTCGAGAGTATGACGATGACTCTGGGCGAAGCTGCGCAGCGTATGCCAAATCGCATCGCAAGAATGCAGCCGTGGTTGTCAGACACCGAGGTTAAACAAGCGGAAAGAAACCAGCAATGGCTTGAGACCGAGAGAAAAAACTGGGAAGTGTTGTTTGCCCAGTGTGAGTCATCGCCGTTGAACCTGTCACAGCAATATGCGGTTTTGATGAACGATGACCATAACCTGATTCTGGCAGGTGCAGGTTCCGGTAAAACCAGTGTTCTGACAGCACGTGTCGCTTACTTATTGCAAAGTCACCAAGCTCAAGCCGAAGAGCTTTTATTGCTTGCGTTTGGTCGTGAAGCAGCCGAAGAGATGAAGCAGCGCCTCGACAGTAAAATTGGGTTGTCCGCTGAGAAGGTTCAAGTGAATACCTTCCACCAGTTGGGTTTGAAGATCTTGAATGAGGTTGAAGCCGAGCGTGTGGTGATTTCTCCGTTAGTACTTGATGATAACCAGCGCCAAGCATGGTGTATTGATTGGTTGAAGAAGCACTGGATGACGCCGACCAACTTCAAACGTTGGCAGAAGCATTTATCTAAATGGCCGATTGCTTACCTGACGGGTGATGACGAGCTAGGCAGTCACGTTTCAAACCTTAAACTGATTGGCTGGCTTGAAAAGCAACTAGAACAGCTGAACGCATCAGGCTTAACCAAGAAAGAAGTACAGCAGCAGCTTATTGACCACCGCGATTACACACGTCTTAACAGCGAACTATCACTTTGCTGGCCATGTGTTACGGCGTGGCAAAAGGCACTGAAAGAAGAGAACCATATCGATTTCTCGACCATGATCAGCCGTGCAACTCAGTACGTCGAAAAAGGTAAGTTTATCTCGCCTTGGAAGTTCATCATGATCGACGAATATCAAGATATCTCTCCTGATCGCCTTGCCTTGGTAGAGGCACTGTGTAACCAGTCTAAAGCGGAGCACCAAGCGTCTATTTTTGCCGTGGGTGATGACTGGCAATCCATCTACCAATTTGCGGGTGCAGACGTTGATTTAACTACAGGTTTTAAAGATCGTTTCGCGAGCTCGACAATTCATCACCTGGATACCACGTATCGTTTCAACAACCAGTTAGGTGCTGTGGCGAATCGCTTTGTGCAGGAAAACCCAATTCAGTTGCCGAAAGAGCTGAACAGCTTCAAGCAACAGAAGCAAAAGGCGGTATACAGTGCGCCAAGTAAAGAAGTTGAGAAGATTCTTGATCAACTTAACCGTCAATCTAAAGGCAAAACTAACAAGTCGGTGTTATTGCTTGGTCGTAACCACTATCACAAGCCAGAATTATTGGAAGACTGGAAGAAGATTTTCACCTCCATTGATATCAACTTCATGACTTGTCACGCCAGTAAGGGTAAAGAAGCAGACTTCGTTATTATCCTTTGCGTGGATGAAGGACAATTCCCAGCGAAGAAGAAGCAACTGCATATTGATGGTGCATTGACTGAATCGTCAGACGTGTTCCCATACGCGGAAGAACGTCGCTTGTTCTACGTAGCGATGACACGTGCTAAAGAGAAAGTGTGGATCACGCACAGTGGCGATGGTTCTGGCTTCGTACAAGAGCTACACGGCTCCGACTACCCTATAGTCCGTAAAAAGTAGTCGTCTAGCTAGGGTGTCTAGGTAGGGGTTTAAGTCGCATTCGCCTGTATTTTATTTGCAGACATAAAGCAGAAGGACATGCATATGGAACATGGTTCAATCAACTATATCGAATTTGCCGCGAAAGATATTGCAGCGACCAAGGCGTTTTTCAGCCAAGTGTTTGGTTGGCGCTTTGAGGACTATGGTCCTGAGTATTCCGCTTTTGAAGGTAAAGGGTTAATGGGCGGTTTCTACTTGGCTGATTTGTCTTCTGATGCAGAAAAGGGCGGGGCATTGATGGTTTTCTACAGTGAAGATCTCGAACAGACCGAACGTGACGTGCTTAATGCGGGTGGAGAGGTCAATCGTGAAATATTCAGTTTCCCAGGTGGCCGACGCTTTCATTTTCGCGAGCCAAGTGGCAACGAAATGGCAGTGTGGAGTGACAAATAGCCTTTTCTCATGACATCTATACTCAGATAAACCAAAGCCTGCGATTAAGCAGGCTTTTTAGTCTGTGACGTACTCATCTGTCTTAACGAGAATTAGGTTCGTTCAGCCAGATACGCTTCGTAATCTGGAATCTCGATAACAACTTCTTCTTCAAGTAGTGAAGAGTTGAAAAGGAAGTTCGCAGTAGCGCGGTTGGTTGCTACAGGAATGTTCCAAACACTCGCGATACGCAGTAGTGCTTTTACATCAGGGTCGTGCGGTACGGCATTGAGTGGATCCCAGAAGAAGATCAGCATGTCGATCTTGCCTTCTGAAATTAGAGCGCCAAGTTGTTGGTCGCCACCCATTGGGCCACTGATCATGCTCTTGATTGCTAAACCTGTCTCTTTGCTTAGCAGAGAACCCGTTGTACCCGTCGCATAAAGGAAGTGGCTTTGTAGCTTCTCTTTATTCTCTTTTACCCATCTTAGAAGCTCAGGTTTGAAGTGGTCATGAGCGACTAGAGCGATATGTTTATGCGTTGGCATAGTACGCGTTGTTTTTTGCATGAATGTTCCCTAAATTATTGTTCGTATTTTTATAGTTATTGAGTGCTTGGTTCAATATAACACTATGGATTCACACTGAATACCGGCCGAAACTCAGAAGGTGACAATGAATCGGCAATAATTTGATCTTTGAGTGTTGCAAGGGTCAGAGCTTCAATTTTTGGTGCGCTGTGCATCTCGTAAGGTTGGTCTCGTAAATAACTCACCGCTTGTTTCACCGACAAGCGACCCTGTTCCACCATTTTGTCTGTTGGTGCAAAAAGTACCTTGTTTCGCAGTAAACCTCGGTAAGTCCCGTGACTTAGGTAGCTAGAAATCAGCCCAATCTCATCGGTTTTGTCTGCCGCTCTTAGCTCGCTGATTGCAGCCTCAACCGCGACGGCACTGCCGACAATGTATTTTACGTGAGCTTGTTCTATTACTTGTTGTAAAAGATTGCGTTGTAGCTCTTTGTCGTTGTCAGCCCAATAGCTCACATCGATTTTTACATCGCTATCTTTAATCGCGTCATAGAATCCTAACGCCACAGGTTTGGTGCCGCCACTCGCTTGAGGGCCAAGCAAGAGTGCAATGGGCGTTTCGCCTGAACCTTTAGGATGAAGCTTGGCAAGGTATTCACCTACTTGAAAGCCCATCTTATACCAATCAACACCAACCGTGCCTTTCAAGACTTTTTGCTGCTCCTTACTTAGTGTTAACTCATTCACGGTCGCAAACACAGGTGTCGATCCAACCCAGTCGGTGAGGTTATCGTGATAGGCGTCTGGTGATACTGTGCCTAAAATAATGGCATCGGCACCCCATTGAGTGCAAAGCACGAGTTGCGAGGCTTGCTTGCCGATATTTGGGTAGCCGCCAGCTTCTAGCACTCGTAGCTCAACCTGCAATTTTTCGGCTTCGGAAATCATGCCGTAATTCACAGATAACCAATAGGAATCCTTGAGATGTGGGTAGATGGCGCAGATCTTCTCTTTTTGTGACGTCGCAGTCGCCGGTTTGATAGGGCTTAATAGCTCATCAGCACTAGCGGAAGAGGCGGCTAACGCAAGTAAAGATAAAAGAAGTTTTGACGCGAAGGATTTTGTGCGCATGAATTGCCGTTTTATTGGTTTTAGATAAGAAACACTGCAAAATATAGCGTATTCTGCAGGGGTAAAGAAGAACGTTTTAAGGTTTAGGTTTTATGTTGTTAGCTTCAGCAAGTATTGGACGCAAGCTGCTGGCCTCATTTTTAGTGATGGCGATGCTCGTTCTTTTGTCTGCATTGATTGGTGTTTCTGGATTTAGCTTTGTTGCAAAAACAGAAAGAAACGTCGTCGATTCTGCTTTGCCTGCGATGATTGAAGCTCGTCAGGTGTCTGAGTTGAGTAATCGTATCATTTCGTCTGTGCAGACCCTCTCTAATGCGAGAAATGAAGCAGAGAGAAAAGAGGCTGGCACACTGTTGTTTGATCAGCTTGAGTCTTTGTTGCAACACATCAAAGACCTGGGTGTCGATAGTTTCGACTCAGAGCTGCTGCATAAACTTGAAAATAACGTGCAGAGCGTTATCAACACGCTAGCTGAACTAGGCGTTTCAGTAGAACGTAAACTCTGGCTAACCAAAGAGCTGACGTCTCGCGTTGAAGAGATGCGCTTATTAGCTGAAGAGCTAGAACAGCTGACTCGAACTCAAGTGCTGAACACGGCGACCATAGCGGTTGCTAACGTTACCCATATCTATGACCTGCTAGAAACTAAAGAAACCGATAAAGCTTACCAAGCCTTGGATGCGCTGGTGGAAGTTGATCTTGACCTATCAGAGCGTCTACACGAATTGCACTTGCTGGCGTTTAAAATGCTTAACCAAATTGAGGAAACTCAAACGGTAACCAATGTTGAGCGTATCCACCAAATCCAGACCGAGTTTGAAACGAATCATAGGATCATGGTGCGCCGCGTGAAAGCGGTAGAGGATCCAACACGTTCAGAGCAAATGTCTCAGCTTCTCCATGAATTACAAAAGCGCCAAGTGGTGTTTGATATCTCTCTGGAGCAGTATGAGAACACCAAAAAATCTGAGCTGTTGATGCAGAATACCTTGAAGTTGTTTTCACAGCTGAACATGACGGTAAACCAACTGATCGATGACTCCAACCTGAGTACGAAAAAAGCGGTAGATGAACTGACTTCTACGTTAAGCCTCGCGCAATGGTCGCTCTCTGTGATTTCTATTATTGGCTTGGTGATAGTGGCGTTTATTGTATGGCGAGTGGTGTATGTGTCGGTCGTGAAACGCCTTGCTGAATACTCTGCTGCCTTGATGTCTATTGCACAAGGGCGCCTTAATATTGATATCTCAGTAAAAGGTAATGATGAGCTTGCGCACATGGGTGAAGCAATCATCACAGCAAGAAACACAGCGCAGGCGCTACAAGTGGTGGCTGTGGGTGAGGCTAAAGCGAAACGAGAGCTAGAGGAACACAAAGAGCACCTTGAAGAGCTGATCACAGAGCGAACTTACCAGCTTCAACAAACCAACGAAAAGCTGAACGTCGAGGTGACGAATCACGCCAAAGCGCGAAGTGCCGCCGAGCAAGCGAGCCGTGCTAAGTCTGCTTTCTTGGCGACCATGAGCCATGAAATCAGAACACCGATGAATGGGGTATTGGGCACGGCCCGTTTGCTAAAAGATACCGGGCTGAACTCTCTTCAATCGGGCTATGCTGACATCATTAACCGCAGCGGTAAGAACTTATTAGCCATCCTCAACGATGTATTGGACTACTCTAAAATTGAAGCAGGGCACCTTGAGATAAGGATTGCGTCTTTCGACTTGCATCAAATGGTTCAAGACACCTATCAATTGATGGAAGGGCGAGCAGCCGAGAAGAAGCTTGGCTTTAGCTACCATATTGAAAGCGATGTACAGCGCTACTGGCGTGGTGACGTCACCCGTATTAGCCAGATATTGAATAACCTGGTTGGTAACTCAATCAAGTTTACCGATAAAGGTGATGTCGACATCTTCATCAGCTTAGATCTCGAAGATGAAAACCGCGTCATGTTTGAAGTGTCCGATACGGGCGTTGGGATACATGAAAGCGAACAAAAGTGCTTGTTTGATGCGTTTAGCCAAACCAACAGTGGTCGAAACACAACGGGTGGCACTGGGCTAGGTCTGGCGATCAGTAAACGCATCATGTTGGCAATGAACGGTGATATTGGCGTTCATTCAGAAGAGGGGGAAGGCAGTCAGTTTTGGTTCTCTTTACCGCTTCAAGCTGGTGAAAAAATCGAAACTAAAGCTGCAGTGGTTGAAACCTGTATCCGCGCTAAAGTGCTGTTGATTGAAGACAACCCCGTGAACTGCATTGTTGCCGAAGGCTTCTTAAACAACCTAGGGTATGAGGTCGTGATTGCCACAACCGGACAAGAAGCTCGTCAGATATACAGTGAACAGGTCTTTGATATTGCACTTGTTGATATCAACCTCCCGGACTGCGATGGCGTTGAGCTTATTCAGCAGCTTAAAGAGATCGAGGTTCAAGCATTTGCTTTAGACTGTTTACCAGAGAGCACTGCACAGTATGCGCCTCCTATGGTGGCGGTATCGGCTCATGTGTTTAATGAAGAAGTAGAAAGTTATTTGGCGTCTGGCTTTGATGGCTTCTTACCAAAACCTTTGGAGAAAGAAGCGCTTGCAAGGCTGATAGTGACTCAGCTAGATGGCAAGACCTTGCTATTGCCACAGCCTGATCCGAATGATTCGACCTGCCAAAGAAACCAAGATAGTTTTTGTGAAAAGCGTATTGAGAACGACCTAGTAGTCGAAAGCAAAGTTAAACAGCCAGACCAAGAGGAAAGTCCTGTGACCATTTCTGATAGCAAACTGATAATTGATAGCAAAGTAATAGAAGGCGACTTGTCTATTCTTGGTTTGGACAAGATGAAGCAGATTGTCGGGCTATTTGAACAAAGCAGCCTTGAAACGTTAAAAGAAATGGCTGACGCCAATGATGCGGAGAACGCCCGTGAGGTGAAATCGCTCGCTCATAAGCTCAAAGGGTCGGCAGGCAGCTTAGGACTATTAGCCCTGTTTGAATTGTGTAAGAACATTGAGATAAGCAGTGAGCCATTAACGCAATACAAGAACAGCTCTGAAGAATTAACGGGGCTCGTTAAAGACTCTCTAGCGGCGTTGCAACAACATGTCTGATATAGAATGTTCTCTGCCACATAGTGAGCTTCTCAGGCTAAGCTGAGCTCTGTCTAACTGAGCATCCAGAAACAAAAAAATCCTCTGCCAAGACAGAGGATTTTTGTTTTCAAAGCGATGCTTCAGACTAACGGTTTTCGAAGCGGTTGTAGTCCAACAGGCCAAACTCAATCGGTTGGTCTTGTTGGTACCAATGATGTACTCGGTCACTGAATGGCCAGAACTCGTTAGAGCTGCGTCGGATAGCAAACTTATCGAGTAGCGCTACGTAATCTTCTTCAGTCTGTAAGTTTTGTAGAGACTTCACGAGAGTTGGAATTTCCTTCTCTGTCAGTGATAGGTAAGCGGCTGGATAGCTGCCTACAATACCTCGGACGAGCGTTAAGTCGTCATTAGCGTAATCTCGGTTACCTTCTTCGTTAAACAGGCTAGAAATGTTGCTATGAGCGTTGTTGTGAATCATGGTGAACAGTTGTTCTTCACCGTTTTCTCCCTCAATCATGATCATCACGAGTTGAGGCACATGGCGTAGGCCTTCACCTTTCACCAAGCTTACCTGTTTAAGCAGTGCTTCATTTTTACGGCTAAAGCCAGTATCGACGATCTCATAACGGTCATTGAGTATCGGGCTTAGCTTATCTTTCAGCTTATCGAGCAGCTCGCGTTTTGGATCGGCCGTTTTGTACACCACGCTAGTTGGCTGATCAAAAGGTGCGATATTACGTTGCAAGAAATCGCTCAATTGTACGCTTTGATTTTGGTACCAGCTTGAGTGCTCAAGGTGTCGTACATCTTTTGGTAACAGTGTTAAGAAGTTACTTTCACCTTCAAGACGTAAGAAGTCCATAAACATACGTGTGATAAGCTGGTGGCCAAAGTTTCCATAAACATCGAAGCCAGCTACAAGTAGGTAATGAATTCTCTCTAAAAGTGCATAATCCAGAATCCACGCCGTTTTAGGTTGAGGCCCCACTAAGCCCTGCACGACCGATGCACTGTCAAAGTGACGGAAAACAGTAAGGGCAGCGTTCGGGTTAGTACCATTGCCATCCCAGATAACATCTGTCGTTAAGTTCTCACCATTCTTAAACCACTTGTTAGCAAAGTCTGATTTACCTTCCAGGTAGCGTGCTTGCTGTTTTGAATATCTAACCCAGTTAGTTGCAGGAACCGTGTTACTTTCAAGTTCACTTGGAAGCTTAAGATTGTCACGTTGGCTTGCATAGAAGGCGTTGATCTCTGGAAGATCGGCTTTGTCTGGGTCGATAAAGAATACCCAGAATCGGTCGTTAATCACGTTTAATGCCAACTGACCACGACACACAGGGCCTTTGATGTAAGCCATGATGGTGTTCTGAGCGTTGTCGAGCATAAACTTAAAGCGAGAGTTTACTGGCAAGGCCTCAAATGAGGTCATCGGGTTCGCGGCAACATCAATATCGTAACTTGGCAGCTTATCTACAGTGTAATCGGCATCAACAAACCAAGTGTTCCAGTTTTGCAGGCGCTCTTCATTGAGTGCGAAAGGCATGTGTGTCTTGTCGACAATTGTGCCTTGCTCAGGGATAAGACGGTAGTACACGCGTGGGACTTTTGGATTATCATAAGGACGACGAGTGGTGATGCGCTTAACTGGTTCGCCAGGAGGTGTAGCAGAACGAACGATCGAGAAGAAACGTGTCGGCTGTCCTAACTCAGAAAAATAAACGTGTGATAAGAACAAGTGCTCATAGATGTAACGTGCTGAAAGCTGGCTCTTTCTTGAACTTTTGTTGAGGAACTTTTCGTAAGTATTAACCAGTTCTTGCTCAGCTTCACTTAGCGGAATATGTTCGTTCATCAAAGCGCCATTTTCTAGCCAGCTCATCAGAGTCGCGTATTCTGTCTTGTCTAAGTTAGGCATCCCATAAGGCATACCCCACGTAGGGTAATCTCTCTCATATTGAGCGTACTCTTCGATAGTCGGACACTGCTGGTCACGATCGATTGAAAAGTCGAAGCCTTCTAGCTGCGTTTGCTCCGGAAGTGGATGATTCTCTTTCTGAATCAACATACGAGAGACAAGCCCAGCATCTAAGTTAGCGGTCGAGTTCTGCATACGTTCGTTGAGTACAGGGTGGAAATCAGCGTCGCGCCACTCTTGTGTGGTTAACGCATCTTCAAACAAGCGAGTGGGAGCCGATGCCGTTAAACGCGTACCTTGATAAACCAGTGCTTTACTTGCACCTCGGTCGATACCCTCCACAGAAGACATTTTTAGTTGGCAAGGAGCATCATAGCAGGCGTGACAAACCACACATCGGTTATCAATGATCGGTTTAACTTCGTTGAGAAAGTGTTGCGATTGAGCTGAAAGGATAGGAGTTTGGCGATCACGAACTTGTTGTTCGCCAAACAGCTCATCGAAGTTTAGACCCGCGTACACGGCACAACCTGAGAACACGCTGACAAGAGACAAAATGAAGAGTTTTTTCAAATTCATACGTACTTAGATATTTGGCATTTTTTCTAATTATATCGAAAACGATTGAAAATGCTCATGTTCTGACAATTGTGTAGACAAGATCTCTATAGGATTGAGCGATTCGCAATGCTTGGCTGTGGGCATAGAGCTCAGTATTCAGGCCTACTGGTTAACGTAACAAACAGAAAAGGGGACTGAGAGTCGCTCAAATTCCTTTATCCAACGCCATTGGTTGTCTTGTAATTTGTCTCCAGGGCCTTTGACTTCTATCCAGTGAAATTGGTCATCTTTAAAAGCGATCAGGTCAGGCATTCCGGTTCTAAACAGTTTTAGGTCACTCAATATGACTTTGAAGAGCTCGATCAGCAAGGCTCGTGGTACTGAGTGGATGCTATGTTCGATGAGTGCTTTAGGGAAGTGATTCCAATGAACAAACGGATTAGCAATGCCAAGCTTTTCATCATAGACATCGAGCAAGTGTTCAATGCCTTTGCTCGAGATGGTTTGGAATACGGCATTGATTTGCAATTCACGCTTTTGTTGAAAGTCGGAATGATAGAGATCCAGCGGTCTATGTTGGTAGCGGTTGATAAATGCCCCCTCGACATCTGAGAAAATTACATCCCAAAACGCCAAGCCGAACAACCCACACAGAAAGCTGTTCTCGGAAAAATAGACTTCCCAACCTTGAACTTCAAAATATTGCTTAACGGCAAGCTCGACTCTGGTTTGGCTTAGGTCTAATTCCAATCTCATTTGTTCGCAAGTTGGCTTTGAAGCGCGTGGAACCTTTTGTCCCTGCTTGCGTAGCAACCTCTGCTCAAGCTTAACGGCGACTTCCAGTTCTGATACGTCAGATGGATTGGTTTGCATCTCCGTGACGGTGTCACTCATTAGGTCTAGTTCATCTTGCTTGTCGTAGATGCGAGCAAGCCGCTCTCTGCTCGGTGGAAGTGATGATTGCTTAAACCAATGAACGGCTTTTTCGTTCTGATTGAGTCTTTCTAGATCTCGAGCAATGTCATTGATCAGGCGCGAGCGTTTTCGCGCTATGGTGCGATGTTCTGATTCACACGGTAAGGATTGCAAAAGGTTCTCAAGAACATCGCTGTCCTTACGGTCACTTTCATAATATTGGCGCTGAACATCGCGCATTGAGATCAGTTGATTGAGCTGCTCTCTGGAGTTGAAGAAGCGACGCTGCTTGCTCAATGGGTAGTTTTCAAAAGTGTTGAGGCCAAGATCGCTTAAAACGAACTGACTGAGATCTTGGTATGTATTGGCAAAAAAGAGTAGCAGTAATAAATCGATAACTTCGGCTTCAACAACATGGATACAGTCAAATGTTAAGGCTTGATAATTATCAAAAGGTTGTTGAGTCAGCAGCCCCAATAGCACGTCCTTTTTAGCCGACTTACTGCTTTTGAGGGGAGGAAATAGGTTTAATAGCTCAGGCTTGGTGAGCAAGTGTAAGCCTAACTCATGCTCTGTGATGACAAGGTTGTGTGTAGCTTTAGGATTACTCAGTGCGATAAAGCCGGATGTGCTCAGCTCTTGCAGCGCATCTGAGAGGTTGGGTATTTCAACGTAGTCGAGTTTATCACTGCGAAACCAACACCCCTTACGAGGCAGCATACGAACCATTAAACACTGGCTAGGTGTAGAAAGGCGCTTGTAACCTTGTAGCCAACGAGTTTCATCGGCGCTTAGAAGGTCAGGGTAGTACGTTTGAGCGTGTTCAATCAGTCGATTGAAGTTGTCGAGGTAGTAAGTTGGGTGTAGTTGAGGAGTGGATTCTAATGTCACTTGATACGTCGCTTCATACAAAAAGAGCCTAACCCTAAGGTTAAGCTCTTTCTTTTCAAATTCAATCTTTTATCAGATTAAGCTTGAGATGCTTTTAGCTCAGCCGCTTTCGCTTCAGACATTGGCTTAGTGATGATTGCTAGAACAATACATACTGCCATCATTGCTGCAGAAATAGTGTAAGCAAGGCCGTAGCTGTCGCCGTTAGTCATCGAGTAACCAACAACCGCTGTACCGATTGCACCACCGATACCCCATGCCGTGTAAAGCACGCCGTAGTTAGTACCGTAGTTTTTAAGGCCGTAGAACTCAGCTGTAAGCGTTGGGAATACTGCTAGTAGAGTACCGTAACCAACCGCTGCTACTGCAGTACCGATGATTAGCGTGAACTCAGTGTTAAACGTAGCGAATAGCGCCATGTTTGCACCTTGCAGAATGAACGCAAGTAGAAGAGTACGAACGCCACCGATTTTGTCAGCAAGCATACCAGCAGCAACACGACCGCCTGAGTTAAATACAGCAAGGATAGAAGCAAGGTAAACCGCGTTCGGTAGGTTTGCTTGTGCGCTTGCGATACTTGTGATGTTACCGATGATCATTAGACCAACAGAAGCTGCGAAAGCGTACATGATCCATAGAGAGTAGAACTGAGGAGTCTTCAGCATTACTTTCCAAGATAGGTCTTCGCTCTTCTTAACAGCTTTTGGAGCTTGGCCAGCTTTTACTTTTGGTTCAGCTGGAGCGTAACCCGCTGGTGGGTTGTTGATTGTTGCTGCTAGAGGTACAGCGATTGCTAGTACACCAACACCAAGAATCTTAAAGCTTGTTTGGATGCCCATGCTCTCGATAAGAGCAGCAGTAACTGGAGCAAGGTAAATTGCCGCTAGACCGAAGCCTGCTGCGATCAGACCGTTAACCATACCTTTCTTAGAAGGGTGGAACCACTTCATTGCAGAAGGAGAAAGACATGCATAACCGAAGCCGATACCAGCGCCTGCCATTACACCGAATGTGATGTTTAGCATTAGTGGAGAAGTCGCAAAACCAGATGCGATCATGCCAATGCCAGTAAGAGCTGTACCAAGAATTAGGATCTTACGTGGACCCATGCGGTCTTGTAGGATACCAGCAACAAGAAGACAGATAGAGAATGTGATTGTTGCAGTCGCGTATGGTGCTGATGCTTCAGCTGCAGACCAGCCTTCACCTTGTAGGGCTTTGTTAAATACACTCCAAGCATACAGGATGCCAAGACAAAGGTTGATACAGAAGCCTGCTAGCAGGATACGTGTAGCTTTATCAATCTTGCTCATTTTTATTCTCAGTTTTGTCTTTGGTCTAGTGAGAGCCACAGGACTAAAGACGGGTTATTGTGATTATTTCTTCAAAATTAGTTTGCGTTTATCAATAGATAGCGCAAAAGAGCGCGGATTATAACCAATAAAAATGTGATTGGAATCTCTTTTTCCATTTTTATCAAAATTAAACTTGAGTTGTTAAAGAACTGTTTTTTATGCGTGTTGCAGTTGTTGTTAACACCTTTCTTTTTTGTACACTTTGCTGGTTTAGGCTCCAGTATTCATGCTTTTTACCCAATCTCTTCCTGCTAGTGTCCCTACAAACCGTGCTCTCATCACATCATTGCAATTAATTTTAAATTATTTCTGTGGTTAATTTTGTGTAACAAAATAAATCAAATTGGACATTAATCGCCACAACCCCAGAGGGAACTTAGTTTGTTGAATTTACGAATGTTAATTGATTGTTAATAAGGGGCTTTGTGTTTCTTGTTGGTTACAATTTGTTCGTTTTTTGGGCTTGTTTTGTCCGTAAAAAGTGGGAAAATAGTACGCAAACTGAGATTTCAAATTTGAAAGGATGCGTTTCTAGTCTACAAAGAGGCAAGTGTTATGAAACTATTTTTAATTCTACTGATGTCGATTACTGGTGGTGTAGCAGCCGCTGATCATATTCATTCTTTCTTGTTCGGTTTCTACATTGCAGCACTTGCAGTGGGTAGTTGCTACTGGCTTGCATTCCGCAGCACACGTTTCCCACAGCTAGCACTAGTGCTGCTAATGTGCGGTTTCTTTGCAAAAATCGCGGTAACAGTGGTAGGTGTGTCTTGGGGTATCTCTAACGATATTATCCAGTCACCATTCATCTTCTCATTGTCTTACCTATTCTTCTTAGTGGTTGTGTCTTACGTGTGGTTCTCTTACCGCGATAAGCTGACACTAAAGAAACGTGAGAAACAGATTGAAGAATCTCGCAAGCAAGCTGCAGCATAGTTAAAAACAGATTTTCAAAAGCCTTCTTCGGAAGGCTTTTTTGATCCTGCGAGAACCTATATGGCCTCAGATAAAAGAAATCCCAGTATGGCGACATACTGGGGTTTCTTGTTATCGAGCCAGGAATGAAGAGCGTTTTACTTCTTCATCATTTTCGCTAGATCAGCAAACGGGTTATGTGTCGCCGTTTGGTGGTCGTCTAAACGTGCTGTGGCATCGACACCGTAGCGTTCGTGGTCTGTGTATTTAGAATGTTCATGATCGTGACAGTAAAGACACAATAGTTCCCAGTTACTGCCGTCTTCAGGGTTATTGGTGTGGTCGTGGTCGACGTGGTGAACCGTCAGCTCTCTTAGGTTCGAGTAAACAAATTCACGTGCACATTTACCACAAACCCAAGGGTAAAGTTTGAGTGCTTTCTCACGGTAACCTTGCTCCTGGCGAGCGTATGCCGCGCTTGAGCCATTGTAATCTGAAGACATTGCCAAATTCCTATTTGTTGTAATCAGTCGATACTATCACAGCTTTATTGAAGCTCTAGAGGTGTTGTCACTAAATGATGCTTTGCTTTAACTAACATCAATTTTGCGCTGGACTGGTTTGTGAACGCTTATACAGAGGGGGCCGTATGTTGGATATGTCTTTCTGGAATAAGGCATGCTTAACAGTTTGAAAAGAAAACGCATTGAGGGGTTTTAACCGAGTAAATGTGACTTAATATCTGTTGGTAAGACCCTATACTAATAAGGAAATATCATGTCACATCAATACACACCACCAAAAGTATGGGTTAACGATACTGCCGGTGGTAACAAGTGGGCAAACATCAATAGCCCTGAATCTGGCGCTCGATTCGACAAAGCTCTGGCTGTTGGTGAACATGCTCTGCAACTGTATTCTCTTGGCACACCGAATGGCCAAAAAGTGACGATCATGCTTGAAGAGTTATTAGCTGCGGGCGTGAAAGAAGCTGAATATGATGCGTACTTGATTAATATTGGTGAGTCGGATCAATTCTCTTCTGGTTTTGTTGGTGTAAACCCTAACTCGAAAATTCCTGCTTTGGTCGATAAATCTGGCAATGAAGACGTGAACGTTTTTGAATCGGCTTCCATTCTGGTTCATTTAGCTGAAAAGTTTGGTCACTTCTTACCGAAAGAGGGCGCTGCTCGTTCTCAAACGTTTAACTGGCTATTTTGGGCACAAGGCTCAGCCCCATTCCTAGGTGGCGGCTTTGGTCACTTCTACGCTTACGCAGATGAAAAGCAAGAGTACCCAATTAACCGCTTCGCGATGGAAGCTAAGCGTCAACTAGACGTATTGGATAAGCAGCTAGCAAAAAGTACCTTTGTCGCTGGAGAAGAGCTGACTATCGCCGATATGGCTATTTGGCCTTGGTATGGCAACCTGGTACTCGGTAACCTTTATGACGCCGCAGAGTTCTTGCAGGTTGAGTCTTACACCAATGTCGTTCGCTGGGCGAAGTTACTAGAAGCGCGTGAAGGCTTCCAACGCGGTCGTATTATCAACCGCTCATGGGGTGAAGAGTGGGAACAAGTACCAGAACGCCACTCGGCTGAAGATATTGATAAGGTACTGAAACTAAAGCCTTAGTTTTTATTTAAGGTAGACAGAAGCGTCACAAATTCTTTTTGAATGTGGCGCTTTTTTGATCCTGTAATTAATCAATTTGAGTTTCATTATTACAAATTAGTAAAAGTGATTTGATTTAAATTGGGATTATCATTAATTTTGTTATAAATATAATGCGCTCCATCAGAAAGATTTTGCCTTTAGGCATGGTGGGTAAGCGAATGTTGAAACAGAAAGAAAAGATTGTTGTGGTTGGTGGCGGCGCTGCTGGCCTGGAGTTAGTTACGCGTTTAGGTCGTGATAAACGTTATGATGTGACACTTGTAGAGCCATCGTCACACCATTACTGGAAACCGCGTTTACACGAAATTGCAGCGGGAACATTCGACGAAGAACTCGACGCTGTCAGCTACTTCCAACATGCATCTTGTAATGGTTACACCTATGTTCAAGCCTCCATGAGCGGCTTAGAGCGTGCTAATAAAGTCATCAAACTGAATCATTTTAGCGGTACGATGCAAGAGCTAGAGTACGATTATCTTGTTATCGCAGTCGGCGCCATCAGCAATGACTTTAAAACAGAAGGCGTGAGTGAACACTGTCTATTCCTTGATTCAGCATTGCAAGCCCAAAAAGCTTGGCAGGAGATCAACCCTCTACTGAGAGCAAGCAGTCAGCGCAAAATTTCAATTGTTGGCGCAGGTGCAACGGGCGTTGAACTGGCGGCAGAGCTAGCAAAAGTGAGTGCCAAGCTACAGCGCTATCGTCAGGAAGGCAGTCTTGAGATCACTTTAATTGAAGCGGCTGATCGTGTGTTGCCTGCTGGGCCTGAATGCATGTCGAAACGAGTTCATGAAGCTTTGGTAAAACAAGGCATTAACGTTAGGACTGGGACTCGCATTCAAAGAGCTGAAGAGGCGAAATTAGTCACTTCAGAAGATGAGATTATTTCAGCAGATCTGCAAGTATGGGCTGCTGGTATTAAATGTGCAGATTGGCTAAGTGAATTAGATGGTTTAGAGACAAATCGAATCAATCAACTAGTTGTAGATCAGACACTAAGAACAACCAATGACAACGATATCTTTGTGATTGGCGACAGTGCAGAGTGTCCACAACCGGATGGTTCTTTTGTTCCGCCAAGAGCTCAAGCTGCTAATCAAGCCGCGGGTCACTTGGCTCAGCAGTTCAAGCGTTTAGCGAAAGGTAAGGCATTACAACCCTTTGTTTTCCATGATGGAGGCATGTTGGTAGCGGTTGGTCATGACTATGCGGTCGGCGCGCTGATGAATGACAGAGTACTTTTGCGTGGTCGATTTGTGCGGAACCTTTACGACACTATTTTCCGTTTACATCAAAGAGTGTTGTTTAGTTGGGGGCGTGTGACCGCATTGGTCGTATTAAAGAGACTGAAATGTGCACTAAACCCATACAGTAAAAAGATCTAACGTAGGTAGGTTTGAGGCTTACCCTCAAGTTGCTACTTCAATGAGCGCCATGCATAAGGTTATGTATGGCGCTTTTCTTTTGTGCAAAAGACATCCTAGAACTGTGATACATCGTTAAAATCGTAAGTACTGATTTTGGCTGACTTATCATATTTAGATTTAGCTATTGCAGGCTATTTAGGTATAAAATCGCGTCATCATAATTCTAAAGGATGGTGCCATGTACCACGGTCATGTTTATTTCCCTCTGCGATTTGCGGAGCAAGCAGAAACACTTCGTCAAAAGATTCTATCTGAGCGTAAAGATGTATTAGAGGTTTTTCCTTTAGTACAACGTTTGGTTGGCCCACATAAAATGCCGATGTTTGAGATTCATTTTGCCAACAAAGAGTCAGGCATCGTGGAATGGCTTGAGCAAGAGCGCGGTGATATGTCGGTGCTGATTCACCCAGTAACTGGTGGTGAAGAAACATTAGACCATACAGTACGTGCGATCTGGCTTGGCCGTGAGCTAGGTGTATTTGAAGACACGCTAAGTAGCTAATTTAATTTACGCCCGACAGTACGTACCTAATAAACAATACGTTTGTACCAAACATAAGTGAATCATTGTTTTCTTCTGTCGGGTGAGTTATCCCAGTTTCCACTTCGATAAATTCAACCTTCCTGTCTGAACTTCCCTCTAATTAATGTAATTAAGTTCGTCGCCTATAGGGTTTGCTGCCCTTGAATTGCATGTGATTTCCCAATACAGCAATCTGGGACACTTTTTCCCATGCCGAATTGGTAATACTGACGCCATATTCATTTATGGGCTCAATAATGCTATTCAAACATCCCATCTCTCTGCTAACGATTATTCGGCTTAACCCATTAAAGGTCGCTTCGACTTGGTTAATGGTTTTAGCTGAAAACGTGATGCTTATTCTGCTGCCGCTGTTTATTGGTTACGCCATCGACGGTGTGTTAAACCAAAGCTTCCAGCCCTTGATGATGCTGGCATTGATTCTCTTTGTGTTGGTCATTCTCAGCGTGGTTCGTCGTTTCTACGATACCCGTGTATATGGCGCTATTCGTGTCAAACTGGCGAATATCGTGGAGCGAAACCTGCGTGGCTTATCTGTATCAACCAAAGACGCTCGTCTCACAATGTCGCGTGAGCTGGTTGATTTCTTAGAAGACGACTTACCTGCTTTGATGACGGCCGTGGTGCAGCTTGTTGCGACTGTGGTGATTCTCTCTACATTCCATTTCTCATTGGCGCTTTGCATGTTGTTTGCAGGGCTATCGATGCTCGCGATTTATGGCGTGTTCCACCGAACCTTTACTCGGCTTAACGGCCAATTTAACGATCAAGTTGAACAGCAGGTTCAGTTGTTGAGCGGTGTTCGCTTGTCCGCGCTTCGTTGGCACTTTGAACGCTTAAAACAATGTGAAATCAAGCTTTCAGATACTGAGGCGATTGTCTACGGACTGATCTTTACTGTGTTATTTGGCGCTGTCGTAGGCAATTTGTGGATGGTGAGTCAGCTTATCGAGCCGACTGCAGGACAAGTGTTCTCTATCGTTACTTATTCACTGGAGTTTGTTGAAACCGCAGTGATGCTACCAATTACGCTACAAACCCTTTCTCGTCTTACTGAGATCAGTCAGCGACTCAATCATACCTTTGTCCAACAGGCTACCAAGGAGGTGCCTTATGAAGCTTAAAAAGCCACTTTCGGTATTAGTCGGTTGCGCGGCTATCTTTGCTGCCTTGATTGTTGTCGATGAATTGGAACCTGAGGTAGTAGAGCCAGTGAAGAAACAAGCAGTACTGGCACCGGTTTCTGTATTGGAGGTGACACCTTCGCAGCACGAATCGACGTTAACGGTACTTGGCTTAACCGCTGCTCGTTGGCCAATTCAACTTAAAGCGTCGAGTAGTGCGCAACTTAAGTGGCTGAATGAAAACATTGAACCGGGACAGCTAGTGACTAAGGGCGACGTGTTGGCGAGGTTAGATACCAGCGCCGTTGATGCGAACTTGGCGCAAGCGTTAAGTGCGTTAAAGCAAGCTGAGTTGGAATTGAAACAGGCTAAGCATGAACAGACTGTCGCTCTTAAAATGCTCAACCCAAAAACAAGTTCGTCCTTTGCGCGCAGAGAGCCCCAAGTGCTTGCTGCAAAAGCCAACCTGAAACAAGCCCAACAAGCTTATGTCAGTGCGAAGAAGCTAGTGGAAGAGTCAGTAATTACTGCGCCTTTTGATGCTGTGGTCATGAAACGCCACATTAGCCCAAGAGAGTGGGTAGAGGCGGGGCAAGTGACCTTTGAGTTAGCCGCCAGTGATTCGATTGATATTGAGCTTCCAATCTCTGAAATGCATTGGCAACAAGTGCAAACTGCCTTGGTTAAGCCGAGTATTCGTGTCGTGAGTCGTTCTGGTCATCAATGGCCAGCGAAGGTGCGCTATGTGTCGCCGGAAGTCGAATCGGTGACTCGTCAAAGACAAGTAGTGCTCTCGGTTGAAGAGCCTTACCAACACAAGCCTAGGCTATTCCCTAATCAGCAGGTTCAGGCTGTGGTTAACCTTGGCCTACAAGATGACGTAGTCAGTGTTCCTCTGAGTGCAATGACTCGAGACGGCTATGTGTGGACATTAGATACAGAAGATCGCTTACGAAAAGAGTCGGTAACGCTTATTGGTCAAGGCAGCCAAGAGCTTGATATTCGCTTTAATGATCGAAGTGATAAGGCTCGCCGCGTGGTGCAATATCCGCTTTCTTCGATGTTAATCGGTAAACAGGTCGCGCCTAAATTCGATGACGGTCGCTCCGAAGCCATGCTCGCGGGCAAATCTGATGTCGCACAGATTAAGGAATCAAACCGATGAGTTGGATGACAAAATGGTTCATTAATAATCCAGTCGCTGCCAATTTGTTGATGATGGCGATTGTTATCAGCGGTGTGTTGGCGTTTGGACAACTGCGTGTTGAGTCGTTTCCGCAAATCGCACCATCATCAATCAGTATTACTGTGGCTTATCCTGGCGGTACTGCACAACAGATTGATGAGAGCGTGACGCAACGAATCGAAGAGTCGATTAGTGGCATTGCAGGCATCAAGCAGATCACCAGCCAATCGAGTGCTGGAATGTCACGAGTCGTGGTGCGTAAAACCAGCAGCACAGACTTAGACAAGCTGTTGGATGACATTCGTAACCAAGTTAACGCCATCAACGGCTTTCCCGTGCAAGCAGAAAGACCGCAAGTGGTGCGTAATGAATTTACCAATTTAGCCGCGTTTGTTGTGGTGTCAGGCCCAAGAACCGACGACGAATTACAACCGATTGCTAAGCAGCTTGAACAAGCGCTGAAGAAGAACCCTCAAATTTCAAAGGTATCAAACTGGGGAACTCGAACACCTCAGTTGGTGATCGAGCCAGACCCTGATGAACTCAAAGCATTAGGGCTGAGCTTGGAAGATCTTGCAGGTTTAGTTGAGCAGCGCTCACTTGAGTCTCGTAGTGGCGAGCTAATTAGTGACAAAGGCCGAATGGTGATTCGTGGTGACGGTTATGCCGATGATTTGCAGAAGCTCAATCAGCTTGTCGTGATTTCGGGAAGTAATGGAGAAATACGCTTGGGAGACATTGCCAAGCTAACCCGTGGCTACCAATTCAGTGGTTCTATCGTGCGTAACAACGGTTCTAACGCCATCGCCTTACTAGTCAGTACTAGCCAAACCGATAACCTGCTTAAAGTCAGCGAAGCAATCAGTGAAACACTGGATGCACAACGAGCGATTCTGCCTTCGGATATTGAGCTGAATACCATGGCTGATATGGCGCCTTACATTGAAGAACAGCTGTTTCGTTTGAGCGAAAACGCCTGGCAAGGCTTACTAATTGTACTGATCCTACTTGGGATATTTCTTGAGATTAGGCTCGCGTTTTGGGTCGCTATGGGGATCCCGATTGCGTTCACTGGAACACTTGCCGCAATGCAGTGGTTTAACTACAGCATCAACGACATCACCTTGTTTGGTTTTATCTTGGTACTCGGAGTACTAGTGGATGATGCCGTGGTTGTGGGGGAAGCGATACATGAAAAACGGACGCGTAGCACAGGCTATTCTCCTAATATAAACGGAAAGAAAGCCGCTTGGCAGGGCGTGCATTCCGTCTCGGTGGCAACTGTATTTGGTGTGTTGACAACTATTGCTGCATTTTCTCCAATGCTCTGGATTAACAATGAGTTAGCCAAGGTGCTTGCTGGGTTTTCGGCCGTGGTGATCTTCGCTTTGATCTTCTCGTTGATTGAAAGCAAATTTATTTTGCCGTCACACTTGGCTCAGCTTTCAGTGAAAAAGCCATCGACCAGTATTTTTGCCAAGGTTCAGAACGCCGCTCAAGGCGGTTTGCAGTGGTTCAACCTCAACATCTACAAGCCAATATTGGAGTTTGCACTCGGTTACAAAGTGGCGTCTTTACTTGGGTTTGTCGCGGTTATCTCACTGGCTTATGGTATGTGGTCGAACGGGGCGATTCGCAGTGCTCTGTTCCCTGAAATTCCGGGGCGTTACATCACAGCGGTGATTGAGCTAGAAGATGGTGCGCCGTTACCACTGCAGCGCCAAGCTTTGTTGCAAGTAGAGCAAGCGATGACTCAGGTTGAGAAAGGCTTAATGGAAGATTATCCATTACAAGAGAAGCCCGTCGTAAACCTGCTCGCGTGGTCAGATGGTTATGGGGAAATTGAAGTCACTGCCGAACTTACCAATGAATCTTTAAGCTTATTGCCGGGTAACTTACTGCTGAGGCGATGGCGAGAAAGTACTGGGCAAATCGAAGGGGCTTACTCGGCCAAATTCAGCGCAGCGGAGGAGCCTGCTGGTGGCACATTCTTAACGATCTCTTCCAACGATCGTGAATTGGCGTCTCGTGTCAGTGAACAGCTAACAGATACTTTAGCGTCCTTAAAAGGTGTTTCGGATGTTTACGATGATGGTCAGGATGGTTTACCACAAGTTCGTTTGGTGCTGAATCAATATGGTCAGCAGCTTGGATTAACTCAAGCCACGCTAGCTCAACTCGCAGGTGAAGCGTTCGGCGAAAGGGAAGTTCATCGTCTGTTAGAAAACGGACAAGAGACTAAGGTATTGCTGCAATACCCAAGAGATGAGCGCAGAACCTTAGCTCAGCTACAGCAAGCCATTATCATGTTGCCGAACGGTGGCAGCGTGATGATGGGGGATATCGCTGAGTTCCGTCACGAGCAAGAACCGCAAGCGGTTTATCGTCGAGACCGAGAGCAAGTAATAAACCTCTATTGGAAGCAAAACCGCGACCTACAATCACCAGAGAAAACACGTGAGCAACTTGAAGATACGATTGAATCTCTACACCTACAATATCCAAGCGTAACCATCAAAGCGGGCGGTGAGTTTGAAGAGATAGGGGAAGTGTCGGATGGCTTTAAATCCGCAATGATTCTGACTCTGCTGATGATCTATATCTTGTTGGCGGTGCCTTTGAAGTCTTACTGGCAACCAATGATCATTATGGCAGTCATCCCGTTTGGATTCGCAGGCGCGATTTTTGGTCATTACTTGATGGACTTGCCGATCAGCATTCTTTCAATGTTCGGTATGATGGCCATGACGGGGATCGTGATTAACGACTCGTTGGTGCTGATCACGCGTTTTAATACGGAATATCGCCAAGGCGTGCCACTTCAGAAGGCGTTAGTAATTGCGGGCACCAGCCGTTTGAGGGCGATCTTCTTAACCACGATAACCACTGTGTGTGGCTTGTTGCCGTTACTAAGTGAAACGGCAGAACAAGCACAATATCTAAAGCCTGCAGCGGTATCCTTGGTATTTGGTGAACTGTTTGCTACTGCGGTAACGTTGATCTTGATACCTGTGTTGCTTGGTCTGTTTTGCCGAAAAGCGCCTCAAGCTGAAGAGCTTATTGAAAAAGAGCAGGTCGAACAAGAATCACATGTACAGGCACAGCTCACTTTGGAGCGCTCATGATTGATTTTATAAAGGACAAAGACGATAGTGAAGCCAAGCGATCGAATTCGATCAAGTCGACAGAGACAAGAGCTTCTATGCCTGAGAACAAAGACCGTATGACGCAACAGAGCAAACCTGACTATCAATCAGTGCCTGGCTTTAAGCTGGTGCCTGAGATTGCGTTAGTGGAATCTTTGCCAGAGCACCTCCAAAAACGCTTTAGCCATGCACTTAATTTAATGCATGAAGAGTGGGGTGAACGTCGTACTTGGGAAGAGATCGCAACCGAAAGCGCAATTTCGCCATACCACTTTCATCGTCAGTTTACAGAGCTGTTTAATGAAACGCCGGGGCAGTACCTAAGCCGAGTACGTCTACAGATTGCGGTTAGTTTGTTGATCAATGACGAGCCATGGAGCGTTATTGAGATAGCTCAGTATTGTGGATTCTCATCATCACAGTCGTTAGGCAAGGCGCTCAAGCGTGAGTTGGGCGTGACGGCAAAGCACATTCGAGAAATGGGTTACAACGCGACTCCCAAGGAGACTGCCGATTTCATCCAGAGATTGGCACATCCGGGGGTGCAGTCTTCCATCGAAAAAGAGCTGGTTAAGTCGATGCCGACAGAATTAGTTTGGTATCCAGAGCGCGGTATGCAGAAGCTTAAGCTAGACGATCCTGATTGGGATACCGTGTTTGAAATGTACGGTCTGAAATCAACACAACTCATGGGCGCAACACCAATTAAGCAGATGAGAAACAAGTGGGACGACATAGACGCTGAAATCGGTAACTGGCAAGTGGCTAAAGAGCGTTACGATATGATCATTCCAGAAGGATACTACTTGTGTAGCGATGTGTATCTGGTTTCCGATGTCGCCTACAGCACGGCTTTAGAAGCGCTGTTTAACGCGGTTAAGCAACAAGGCTTGCAGTTAGACGTGAATGGCTATTTAGTGGAGATGATTCGCCATATAGATGATGACGATGTAGAAGGGGTGACTTTCTCTTTCCAGTTGCCCATTTTAACGACCCAAGATAGCGAATAACAAAAAGGCTCCTCATATGAGGCTGTCTCTTGATCACAAGTCTGGTTAATCAAGAGACTTGGCGAGTTCATACC